>JACMRO010000108.1 GCA_014376425.1 Rubritepida sp. | reverse complement strand
GGATACCGAGCGCGTGACCCGCATCGCCGCCACCATCGCGAAGATCGCGACACAGACCAACATCCTGGCGATCAGTGCCGCCATCGAAGCGGCGCGCGCCGGCGAGCACGGCCGCGGCCTGTCGGTGGTGGCCGAGGAAGTCCGCGCGCTGGCCGCGAACACCGAGACGCTGGCGAATGAGATCGCGGACGTCGTCCTGCTGTCTGGCCGCCGCACGCGTGAGGGCGCGGGGGTGGCGGCGGCGGTGGGCGAGAGCATGGATCAGCTGGAGGCGCTGGCCAGCGAAAGCGCGCGGCTGTCCGGCGCCATCGCGGTGGCGATGGAGGAACAGCAGGCGACCGTCGGCAGCCTCGACGAGCGTATGGTGACATTGACGCGGATCGGCCAGGCCAGCGCCACCGCCGCCGAGGAGCTGACAGTGACGATGATCGACCTTAGCCGCATGGCGTCCGAAGCCCGCGGCGCCACCGAAACGCTGGCACGCGGGAATGGTTGAGGGTTCAGGCACGGGCTCCTCGCCGCCCTTCCCCGCCCTGCTGGTCATCGATGACAGCGGCTTCAACCGCCTGCTGCTGAAGCGCCGCCTGGCCGAGCTGGGCTACCCCGAACCGGCCATGGCCGAGGATGGCCGGCAGGGGCTGGACGCGATCGCGGCGCATCGCTTCGACTGCGTGCTGCTGGACCTGGAGATGCCGGTGCTGGACGGCATCGGCGTGCTGGAAGCGCTGCGCGGCCGCGCCCACGCGCCGCCGGTGATCGTGATTTCGGCGCAGACCGAGATGAGCGGCGTGATCCGCTGCATCGAACTCGGCGCCGAGGATTACCTGCCCAAGAGCTTCGACCCGCCGCTGCTCCGTGCCCGGCTGAATGCGGTGCTGGAAAAAAAGCGGCTGCGCGACCTGGCTGCCGAGCGCCTGGCGGCGCTGGAGGCGGAACTGGAAAGCGCGCGCCTTGCCCAGATCGGCCTGGTGCCCCGCGATGTGGGCGCGCTGGCCCAGGGGCGGGTGACGCTTGCGGCCTATATGGAGCCGGCGCGGCAGGTCGGCGGCGACCTCTACGATGCGCTGCGGCTGGACGACAGGCACATCCTGTTCGGCGTGGCGGACGTATCCGGCAAGGGGGCGCCGGCGGGCCTGACGATGGCGCGCACGGTCGGGCTGCTGCGCAGCGCCGCGCGCATCGCCATGCAGCGCGGCGAGACACCCTGCCCGGCCGCGCTGCTGGCCCTGGCCAATGACGACCTGGCGGCGGAAAACCCGGACATGACCTTCGTGACCGCCTGCCTGGGCTGGATCGACACCCAGACCGGGCGTGGCCGCATGGCGCTGGCGGGGCATGACGCGCCCTACATCGTCGGCGCCGCTGGCTTGCGGCTGCCCGTAGGGCTGGCGATCAACCCCGCGCTGGGCGTGCTGGAGGGGCTGCCCTACCAGGCCGCTGACTTCGCGCTGAGCCCGGGCGAAACCATGCTGCTCTACACAGACGGCGTGCCGGAGGCCGAGGAGGGCTCGGGCGATTTCTTCGGGCGGGCGCGGTTCGAGGCCGCCGTGCTCGAGGCTCGCGACGCGCCGCCCGCGGCACTGCTGACCGCCGTGCTGGCCCGGCTGGCTGGGTTCACCCGTGGCGCGATGCCGGCCGATGACGTGACCTTGCTGGCGGTGCGGGTGGGGTAGCTTGACCCGCCTTCCCCGCCCGCCCAAGGATCGCTCGCCATGATCCTCCTCATCGACAACTACGACAGCTTTACCTTCAACCTGTTCCACTTCCTGGGCGACCTGGGGGTGGCGGTGGAGGTGCGCCGGAACGACGCTGTCAGCCTGCAGGATGTGATGGCGATGCGCCCCGACGCGGTGCTGCTCTCTCCCGGCCCCTGCACCCCCAATGAGGCCGGCATCTGCCTGCCGCTCATCGCCGCCGCGGCTGAGACCCGCTTGCCGCTGATGGGCGTCTGCCTGGGCCACCAGGCCATCGGCCAGGCCTTCGGCGGCACCGTGCTGCCCGCACCCGAGCCCGTTCATGGCAAGGTCTGGGACGTCACGCACCGTGGCACCGACATCTTCGCCGGCGTGCCCTCGCCCTTCCGCGCCACCCGCTACCACTCCCTGGTGGTGGAGGCGGCGACATTGCCGGACTGCCTCATCCCCACCGCCCACACCGCCGACGGCCTGATCATGGGCATGGCGCATCGCGACCTGCCCATTTGGGGCGTGCAGTTCCACCCCGAGAGCATCGCCTCCGAACACGGCCACGCCATCCTGGGGAATTTCTGCAGGCTGGCCGGCGCCATGTCCGCGCCCACTGGGGCGGCATGAACGGCCTCAAACCCATCCTGGCCCGGCTGGCCGCGGGCGAAACCCTGGCCGAGACCGAGGCCGAGGCCGCATTCTCCGTCATCATGGCCGGCGAGGCGACGCCCGCCCAGATCGCCGGCCTGCTGATGGCCATGCGGGTGCGCGGCGAGACGGTGGCCGAGATGACCGGCGCGGTGCGCGCCATGCGGGCGCGGATGATCGGCATCGAGGCGCCAGACGGTGCCATGGACATCGTCGGCACCGGTGGCGATGACAGCGGCAGCCTGAACATCTCCACCGCGGCGGCGCTTGTGGTCGCCGGCTGCGGCGTGCCGGTGGCCAAGCATGGCAACCGGGCGCTGTCGTCCAGGTCCGGCGCCGCTGACGCGCTCGCCGCGCTGGGCGTCCACATGGAAACGCCGATCGAGCGCCTGCCGATGGTCCTGGCTGAGGCCGGCATGGTGTTCCTGCTCGCACCCCGCCACCACGCCGCCCTGCGGCATGCCGGCGGCGCGCGGGTGGAGCTGGGCACGCGCACCATCTTCAACCTGCTGGGGCCATTGGCGAACCCTGCCCGCGTCACCCGGCAGCTCACCGGCGCCTTCGCGGTCCAGTGGCTGCGGCCGATGGCGGAGGCACTGGCCAGGCTCGGCACCACCCATGCCTGGGTCGTGCACGGCCAGGGGCTGGACGAACTGGCGCTCTCCGGCCCCAGCCACGTCGTGGCGCTGGAGCATGGGTCGATCCGCGAATTCACCGTCTCGCCCGCCGATGCCGGCCTGTCCGAAGCCCCCGCCGCTGCCATCCGCGGCGGCGAGCCGGCCGAGAATGCCGCGGCGCTGCGCGCCCTGCTGGGCGGTGCGCCCGGGGCGTACCGTGACATCGTGCTGCTCAACGCCGCCGCCGCCCTTGTCGTGGCGGGACGCGCACCCGATCTGAAAGCCGGCGCAGTCCTGGCGGCCACCGCCCTTGATGGCGGGGCGGCGGACAGGGTATTGCAGCGCCTCCAGAAGGCCACAGCCCCCGAATGAACGTCATCACCCCCCCCGCCATGTCCGACACGCTGGCCCGTATCCTCTCCGACAAGCGGGCCGAGGTCAGCGCCGGCATGGCGAAACACTCGCTGGTGGAGATGGAGCGCGCCGCTGCCCAGGCCGGGCCCACCCGCGACTTCACCGGCGCGCTGTGCCAGGCCGTCTCGTCCGGCAACACCGGGCTGATCGCTGAGATCAAGCGCCGTTCGCCCTCCGGCGGCGTAATCCGCGAGAATTTCGACCCCGCCGGCATCGCCCGCGCCTACCAGGCCGCTGGCGCCAAATGTCTCTCGGTGCTGACCGACGAGACCTGGTTCGGCACCACGCCGGCCGACTTCCGGGCGGCCCGCGCCGCCTGCAGCCTGCCGGTGCTGCGCAAGGACTTCATGATCGACCCGTGGCAGGTGTTCGAGGCGCGGGCGATGGGAGCGGACTGTATCCTGCTGATCATGGCAGCACTCAGCGACAGCCAGGCGAACGAGCTGGAGGAGCTGGCCCGCAGCATCGACATGGCGGTGCTGGTCGAAGTGCATGACGAGCGCGAGCTGGAACGGGCGCTGGGCCTCGATGCCCGCCTCATCGGCATCAACAATCGCGATCTGCGCACCCTCGTCACGGACATCGCCACGACGGAGCGGCTGGCGCCGCTGGTGCCGGCCGACAAGCTTCCCGTCGCCGAATCGGGCCTGCGCAGTGCCGCGGACCTCCGCCGCATGGCGGATGCCGGCGCCCGCTGCGTGCTGGTGGGCGAACACTTGCTGCGTGAGGCGGATATCGAGGCGGCGACCCGCGCCTTCCTGCATGGCTGACCAGGGGGGCGTTCTGAACCATTTCGACGCGCAGGGGCGCGCGGTGATGATCGACGTTTCGGGCAAGGGCGAGACGGTGCGAACCGCCACAGCCCGGGGCCGCATCACCATGCTGCCGGCGACGCTGGCGCTGATCGAGGCCGGCCAGGTCGGCAAGGGCGACGTGCTGGGCGTGGCGCGGCTGGCCGGCATCATGGCCGCCAAGCGCACCGCCGATCTCATCCCGCTGTGCCACCCGCTGGCGCTGGCCCGGGTGGCGGTCGAACTGGTGCCGGTGGCGCCCGATGCGGTGGAGATCGAGGCCACCGTCGGGCTGGTCGGCCGCACCGGGGTGGAGATGGAGGCGCTGACCGCAGTGACCGTCGCCGCGCTGACCGTCTACGACATGTGCAAGGCGGCCGATCGCGGTATGCGCATCTCGGACGTGCGGGTGGTGTTGAAGGAAGGCGGCAAGTCCGGCCGCTTCGAAGCCGCCTGATGCAGAGCGTGGCTGAGGCTCGGGCCCGCATCCTGGCTGCGCTGTCGCCGGTGGCGGAGGAGACTGTACCGCTGGCCGACGCCGCTGGCAGGGTGCTGGCCCGCCCCATTGCCGCCAGGTTGACGCAACCGCCGGCCGCGGTTTCCGCCATGGACGGCTACGCGGTGCGGGCCTGCGATGCGCGGGCGGGTGCGCGGCTTACGATGGTGGGTGCGGCGCCGGCAGGGCATCCCTTCGCGGGCGAAGTGGGGCCAGGGCAGGCCGTGCGCATTTTCACCGGCGCCTTCATCCCCCCAGGTGCCGACGCCATCCTGCTGCAGGAGGACGCAACACCCGGGCCGGGCGACGTGCGGGTGGACGAAACGGTGGAGGCGGGCCGCTGGGTGCGCCCCGCGGGGCTGGACTTCACCCTGGGTGATACGCTGCTGATGCCTGGCCGGCGGCTTCGTGCCCGGGATATCGGCCTGGCCGCGGCGGCCAACCACCCCTGGCTGACGGTGCGCCGCCGGCCTCGCATCGGCATCCTGGCCACCGGGGACGAGATCGCGCTGCCCGGCGACCCGCTGCCGCCCGGCGGCATCGTAAGTTCAAACGCGCATGCGTTGGCCGCCCTGGTGCGGGCGGCCGGCGCCGAGCCGGTGGTCCTGCCCATCGCGCCTGACGATGCGGGTGCCATCGCAGCCCTGGCCCTGGGCGCGCGCGGCTGCGACATGCTGGTCACCACCGGCGGCGCCAGCGTGGGCGAGCATGACCTGGTGCAGCAGGCGCTGGGGCCGCAGGGCTTCGTGCTGGACTTCTGGAAGATCGCCATGCGGCCCGGCAAGCCCTTGATCTGGGGTCGGCTGGGCGAGGTGCCGATGCTGGGTTTGCCGGGCAATCCGGTTTCGGCGCTGGTGTGCGGCGTGGTGTTCCTGCTGCCAGCCCTGGCCGTGCTGGCCGGACTGCCCGCAGCGGAGACGGCCACACAAGCGGCGACGGCGGGCGCCGAGCTGCCGGCCAATGATGGGCGTGAGGATTATCTTCGCTGCGGCATGGCCGGAGGCGTCGCTACGCCATACCAGCGGCAGGATTCGTCGATGTTGAGAGCCCTTGCGCAGGCTGACGCTCTGATGATTCGGGCACCACATGCGGTAGCGCTGCGCGCAGGCGCGGCGGTAAGGATCATCGACCTAGCTGCCCTGGGGATATGACCAGAACAAACAGGCACAAAGTCCTTTACAGGACAGGAGAACACATTTAGAACAGGGTTCAGATTCCCGATTTGTTCGAAAGGGCGACCATGCTCACCCGTAAACAGCATGAATTGCTGATGTTTATCCATAAGCACCTGAATGATACGGGTTTCTCCCCGTCATTCGAGGAAATGAAGGACGCGCTCAAGTTAAAGAGCAAGTCCGGCATCCATCGCCTGATCACGGCTTTGGAAGAGCGCCACTTCCTGGGGCGCCGGGCCCACCGCGCCCGCGCGCTGGAGGTTCTGCGGCTACCGGAGGATATGACGCCCAAGCGGCCTCGCGCTTCGGACGTTATACCACCCAGCAACGTCATCACTCCGCAATTCGGCCGGCCCGCGCCGCCACCAGCCAGTTCGATGGTCGCCCTGCCATTATACGGACGCATCGCTGCCGGTGTGCCGATCGAGGCGATGCGCGACGTGGGCCACACTGTCGAGGTGTCCGCCGCCATGCTCGGGCAGGGCGAGCATTACGCGCTGGAGGTTGCGGGCGATTCGATGGTGGAGGCCGGCATCCTGGATGGTGACACCGTCGTCATCCGCCGTGGCGAAGTAGCGGAGAATGGCGCCATCGTGGTCGCCCTGGTGGATGAAAGCGAGGTGACGCTGAAGCGCATCTACCGGCGCAACAACACCGTGGCGCTCGAAGCAGCCAACAAGGCGTATGAGACGCGCATCTTCGGTCCTGACCGGGTGCAGGTGCAGGGCAAGCTGGTGGGCCTGCTGCGAAGCTATCATTGAGACTGCTGCTGGCGATCTGGCTGCTGGCATGGCCTGCGGTGGCGCAACCCTTCTCGGGCGCGGAATGGGCCCGGTTCGCAGCACCGACGCAAGATGCCACGCGCATCATCGGCGGCACCGGTCTGGGCTGCATCGCCGGCGCGGTGGCCCTGCCGCCCGAAGGTCCGGGCTGGCTGGCGGTCCGGCAGCACCGCAACCGCCACTGGGGCTCGCCCGAGCTGGTCTCGTGGCTGCGTGGCTTTGCCACCGAGGCACGCAGCGCGGGATATCCGCCGCTCTGGATCGGGGATATGTCGCAGCCGCGCGGCGGGCCGATGCCCTATGGCCATGCCAGCCACCAGAACGGCGTCGATGTCGATATCTGGCTGGACCTGCGGCGCGATCGCGGCAGCATCAGTGAGGCCGATCCGCCTTCCCTGGTGTTGCCGGACCAGAGCGTGGTGAACCCTGAGCGTTTCACGCCCGCGCATGCCGCGCTGATCCGCATGGCCGCCAGCCAGCCCGGGGTGGACCGGGTGCTGGTGAACCACGGCATCAAACGCAGCTTGTGCCGAATGCATGGCGGCGAGGCCTGGCTGCGGCGCGTCCGGCCCTGGCGGGGGCATGACAGCCACATGCACATCCGCCTGCGCTGCCCCGCCGGCCAGATGGATTGCCGCGACATTGCCCCGCCGCCGCCCGGCGATGGCTGCGATGCCAGCCTGGACTGGTGGCTGAGCGAGGAGGCGCGCAACCCGCGCCGCGGCCCCGTCGGGCCGGTGCCGGTCATGCCGGTGGCGTGCGGGCCGGTCTTCGCCAGACAGTGATGCCGGAAGCCAATCTCTACCCCCCGGTAAAGGCGCATCTGGAAGCCTGCGGCTACGTCATCCGTGGCGAGGTCGGGGATTGCGACATAGTAGGCTGGGATGAAACGCATGGTACGTTGCTGGCTGTGGAGCTGAAGCGTGGCTTCGGGCTGCCCGTCCTCTACCAGGCGCTGCGGCGGCTGGTGGCGGTGGACCTTGCTTACGTCGCCGTCGCCACCCCCGATGGCGCGCGGGCAAGGCTGAATTGGCAGGCGCAACTGCCCGAGGCGTGCCGGCTGTGCCGAATGCTGGGGCTGGGCCTTCTATCGGTGCGCAATGGCGAGGTGGTGGTGCATGCCGATCCGGGCCCCTTCACGCCGCGTCGCCTGGCCGCACGACGGGCCAGGCTGCTGGGCGAATTTCATCGCCGCAGCGGCGACCACAACGTCGGCGGCACCACCCGCCGGCCGCGGATGACAGCCTATCGGGAGGACGCCCTGCGGTGCGCCATGCTTTTGGCCGGGGCTGGCGGGTCGCTGCGTCCAGCCGCGTTGCGTGACCTCTCTGGCGTGGCGAAGGTGGGCACCATGCTGCGGCGCAATGTCTATGGCTGGTTCGAAAAGACCGGGCACGGCCGCTATGCGCTGGCCACCGCAGGCGCGGCGGCACTGCTGCAATATGCCGACGTCGTCACCGCCCAGGCGGGGTCGGCTACCGGATCGACAGCAGGATCGGCTGCAGGATCTGCTGCAGGATCGGCTACTGGATCCGCGGCAGGATCGACTCCAGGCTCGTCCGCACCACCGCCGCGAAAGGCCCGGGGGCGGCCAGCCCCGCCTCCAGCGCCGGGAAGTCGGCCCGGCTCTCCACCCGCAGCACCGGCATCCTGAAGGCCGCGCACCACGCCGCCAGGTCGGGATTGGTCAGGTCGGTGCCGCTGACGGCGCCGGGGTGCTGCCGCTCCTGATGGATGCGGATGCTGCCATAGCTGCCATTATCGGCCAGCAGCAGCTTGATGGCGGCGCTGCGCGCCTGTGCCACGGCGAGCTCCTGCCCCGTCATCAGCGCGCCGCCATCGCCCAGCGCGCAGATCACCTGGCGACCAGGGAAACGCAATGCCGCCGCCACCGCGCCGGGCATGCCGCAGCCCATGGCGCCGGACTGGCTGGCCAGCAGCAGCTGGCCAGGCTTCCAGGCCACCTGGCGATAGAAAGGGGCCGCAAAGCTGCCGGCATCGAGCGACACGATGGCATCGGGCGCCGCCACCCGGCCTACAAGCTCGGCGATCTCGCCAAAGGCCAGCCCGTCCGACCAGTCGCGCCGCTCCACGCGACAATCGGCGACATGCAGCGCGCGTAACCGCCGGTTCCAGGCGGCGCGGCCGGGCGGCGGCGCGGGCGGGGGCGGAAACGTCGCCAGCAAGGCAGCCGCATCCACATCCAACGCGAGAACCGGCGCGAAGTCCCAGCCCAGCCGGCTGACGTCGCGGCAGACATGCACCAGCGCCTGCCCCGTCGCCGGCCAGGCGTAGCCTTGGCTGGTGATGTCATGCAGCCGGGTGCCCAGGGCCAGGACCAGATCCGCCTGGGCGAAGGCCTCACGCTGCGCTGCCGGATTGCGCAACCCCATGTCGCCGGCATAGAGCGGGTGGGCATTCGGGAACAGTGATTGCCGGCGAAAGCTGACCGCGACCGGCACCTGCCACGCTTCGGCAAAGCGTAGAAGCGCCGCCTGGCGGCCGCCCGTCACATCCTCGAAACCGTGACCCGCCAGCAAGATAGGCCGTTCGGCTGCCGCCAACAGTGCCGCGATCGGGGCGGGTTCGGCCAGGCTGGCGCCGGGCGGGGACCAGTGCGGAGGCCCGTCCGCGCATTCCATGGCCAGCACGTCCTCGGGCAGGCTCAGCACCACTGGGCCGGGTACGCCCTGGGTCGCCATTGCCCAGGCGCGTGCGATGAGCCCGGGCACCGCCTCGGGCGTGCGCGCCTCGCCCACCCACTTCGCGATAGTACCGAACATCGCGCTGTAGTCGATTTCCTGGAATGCCCGCCGGCGCAGGTCGCGCGCCTCGACCTGGCCGACCAGCAGGATCAGGGGCACGCAATCCTGCTCGGCCGCGTGCAGCGCGATGGCGGCGTTGCAGGCGCCAGGACCACGGCTGACCAGGACCACGCCAGGCCGGCCGCTCAGCTTGGCGTCGGCCAGCGCCGCGAAGCCCGCGCCGCCCTCATGGCGCGCCACCACCAGGTCGATACCCGACCCCTGGCTGGGATGGAGCGCATGCAGCAGCGCGATGTAGCTTTCGCCTGGCACGCACCAAGCCCGGTCAACCCCGCGCGCACTGAGGAACTGGACGAGTCGGGCGGCGGCGCTGGGCATGCTGTCACCTTGCCCGCGCCAGCCGGCATGGAGAAGCCCCAGGCGAACCCTTGCGGGTCCGCCCGGGGCGGTGCGGCGCATCGGGTCGGGGAGGTTCCGATGTGCCAACCTTGGTTTGGGTCACAGGATCGCCCAGGGGTTGGCCCACGGGGCGGCCCAGGGGAAGCCCAGGGGGCCCCGGTCAGATCCGCTCGGCGCCTGGGTGCAGCCAGCCCGGTAGCGCGATGGGGTCTGCGCCCGGTTGGCCGGGTAGCCTGACCTGGCAGTCGAACATCGCCGGCCGGCCGGGGCGCGGCTGGCATTCCATCCCCTGCTGTCGCAAGGCCCGCAGCTGCAGGGCCTGTTCTTCGCCGCCGACGCTCCAGGGGCTCTCATCGCCCCAGGCATAGGCAACGACGCTCGCGCCCAGGCAGAGGACAGCCAATGCCAGCAGCATGATCCGAAGGGCGCGCATGGCGGCAGCGCCCTCCACCACCCGCTCGCTCTTGTTCGGCACCGGCGCGCTCACAGCGCCGTCAGGGGCTGGCTGGGCTGCACCGCCGGTGCCTGGGTCACCCGCAGCGAGGGGCTGATACCTGTGATAAGGCGGCCACTTGTGTTCACAGTCGTCCCCAGCCGTGCCACCCGCTGGAATGATAGCGGCCGGCTGAACGTGCAGACGTAACTGCCAATGTTGCGCATGTCCGCCTGGCAGTCGAAGCCGCCACGCGCCAGGTGGCTCAGCAGGCTGCCGGCGTGGCTGCCCACGGGGTGCAGCAGGTTGAGCTCCTGCGCCAGCCGGCTTTCGGAGTTGTACAGGCCGGACGACATAAAGCGCTGCGCTTCGTTTTGCGGCCGCACCTGCTCGGGCCCGCCGGCGAGCGAGGCATAGCTGGCCAGCCCCGAAAAGATAATGGCCACCGCGACCGTAGCGGTTCGAAAGGTCCTGAGTGCCTCGAAAGTGATGTTCATGGTGTTTCCCCATCCATGAGTGACTGCGATGGGGAAGGTCTAACTCACGGACATGTAAGAAGGGTGTTGAGCGTTGTTGAGCGTTGTCACGGCCGCGCACGACATGTCATCGCTTGTCGCCAGGCTGGCTACTGAGCGTTGCGGACCGTGATCGAGGTCGCGACGCCGGCCAGCACGCCATTCTGTGCCCGCAGCACTGCCGTCATGGTGGTCAGCCGCCGCTCCCGGTCGGGCACGCGCACGGTGCAGACCCAGTCGCCCGAACTGCCGCCGGGCGCTGCGCAGGAAAAACCGATGGCGGTGAGCCGCTGCACCGCGGGCCCGGGGTCGGCCCCGGTCGGCGCCCATTGCGCGATATCGCGGGCCAGCGCCGCGGCGCCGGCCCGCTCACCCTGTCGCAGATATTCCTCGATGGCCGTGCGCGGCTTGTTGGCACCGATCAGCCAGGAGACAATGCCCACCGCCATGGCCAGGATCAGGCCGAGCAGGATGGCACGACGCATGGTGCCCGGCTGCATGCCAGCGACGGCGCGGCCCTCCGGCCGCGGATCACTCATGCCGCGAGCCTGGGGTTGCGGATGAAGCGCCCGGGTGCCGCGCCGGTCAGCCCGGCCGGGTCCAGCGTCTGTTCGCCATTGGCCCAGACGCTGTGGATGCCGAGCGATGTCAGGGTAGGGTTTGCGTAGGTGGCGCGGTCGGCCACAGTCGCCGGGTCGAACAGCACCAGGTCGGCGAAGTTGCCGGGCCGGATGGTGCCGCGGCCGGGCAGGCCGAACACTGCGGCCGTGCGCCCGGTCATTTTGTGGATCGCGGTCTCCAGGCTGAACAGCCCGACCTCCCGCACGTAATGGCCAAGCACGCGCGGGAAAGTACCCCACAGCCGGGGGTGGGGCACCGCGTCATGCGGGATGCCGTCAGAGCCGATCATGCTGCGGGGGTGGGCCATGATGCGGCGGACATCGGCTTCATCCATCTGGAAATAGATGGCGCCGGCCGGCAGCAGCCTTTCCGCCGCGGCCTTTCGCGTCATGCCCCATTCGCGGGCCACGTCGTCCAGGTCGCGCCCGGCCTGTTCGGGGTGCGGGACAGACCAGGTGATCTGCACCGGCACGTCCTGCCGCAGCCGCTCGGGCATCATCACGGTGGAGCCGGCGGGGTAGGGATAGACGTCGAAGGCTACCGGCTGGTCCTGGCCCAGGCTGTCGATCAGCGCCAGCGTTTCCCGCGCCCGACCGAAGTTTTCGGGCATGGAGCATTTGTGGTGGCTGATGATGACCTCGACTGGCTTGTCGCCAACGCTCTCGCGGCCGCTGTCGCGGTTCGTTGAGCCCCGGCCGCTCTCGCGGCCGCTGTCGCGGTTCGTTGAGCCCCGGCCGCATTCGCGACCGATGCGCAGCGTTTCCCGGATACTGGCCAGCACCTCATCCGCCTCGTCGCGCATATGCGTCATGTAGATGCCGCCATGGGTGCGCAGCGCCTCGCCCACCGCGATCACCTCGTCGGTCGTCGCCTGCGCGTTGGGGGCGTAGTACAGGCCGGTGGTGAAGCCAGCCGCGCCCTGCGCCAGCGCCTCCGCCAGCCGGGCCTGCATGGCGGCGATTTCGCGGTCATTGGCGGCCCGGTACACGTCGCCGGCCATCGCCTCGACCCGTAGAGACATGTGGCCGCAAAAGGCCAGCGTGTTGACGTTGGTGGGGCGCTTCTCCAGCGCTTCGGCGTATTCGGCGAAGCTGCCGATGGTGAACCAGCTTTCATCGCCCAGCAGGTCGAGCGGCGGCGGCGGGCGGCGGCTCATCCGCAAAGGCGCCAGCGACACGCCGCAATTGCCGACGACGACGGTGGTGACGCCCTGGCTGACCTTGCAGTGCTGGCATGCGGGGCCGCACAGCACCGCGCGGTCATCATGCGTGTGGGCATCGATGAAGCCTGGCGCCAGGGCCAGGCCGGTGGCGATCACCTCGCGCTGCCCGGCTGCCGCGGAAAGGTCGCCCACCGCCATGATCCGGTCGCCGTTTACCGCCACGTCGCCCTTAAAGCGGGGCGCCCCGGTGCCGTCGATGACGGTGGCATCCCGGATGATGAGGTCGCAGCGAAAAGCCATGGCAAAAATCCTGTCCTGCGCAACCCTATCAGGGCGGCAAGCGAATGCCACCCTGGCCCGCGGCGATGGCATCGGCCCGCGGCGTAGAGCGCCAGGCCGCTTGGACCCCGCTTCTGGACACCGCCCCTGGACCTTGCCCCTGCCCCGCCGCAACATCGCTAAAACCGGAGGAACCGCATGCCCCATGTCACCCGCCGCGCTGCCATTGCCGGCGCCGCCCTGCCATTGGCCGCCCTGCCGGGTGCTGCACGTGCGCAGCAGCCGCCCATCCGCATCGGCGTGCTGGCCGATTTCTCAGGTCCCTATCGTTCCACCTCCGGCCCCACCTCCCTGGCCTGCGCCGAGCAGGCGGTGGTCGATAGCGGCCTGCGTGACCGCGGCTTCCGCATCGAGGTGCTGCAGGGCGACCACCAGAACCGGCCCGACGCCGCCCTCGCCCTGGCCCGCCGCTGGCTCGACCAGGATGGCGTGGACATGATCTGCGAGGTCAACAATTCCGCCGTGGCGCTGGCGGTCGCCAATCTGGTGAAGGACAAGGACCGCATCCAACTCAATTCCGGCGCCGCGTCGTCGGCGCTGACCGGTGCGCAATGTTCCTCGCACACCATCCACTGGACCTACGACACCTGGATGTTCGCCAATGTGGTTGGCGGCGCTTCCGTACGCGCCGGCGGCGACAGCTGGTTCTTCATCACCGCCGACTACGCCTTCGGCCATCAGCTGGAGCGCGACACCGGCGGTTTCGTCACCCGCGCCGGCGGCCGCATGCTGGGCAGCACCCGCTTTCCCTTCCCCGGCACCACCGACTTCTCCTCATTCCTGCTCGCGGCGCAGGCCAGTCGCGCCAAGGTCGTCGGCCTGGCGATGGCGGCGGGCGACATGGTGAACTGCGTCAAGCAGGCGCATGAATTCGGCCTGACCCGGCGCGGCCAGATGCTGGCTGGCATGGTGATGTTCGTGCAGGACATTCGCGGCATTGGCCTCGAAGCCGCGCAGGGCATGTTGTTGAGCGAGGTGTACTACCACGACCTGAACGACCGCACCCGCCGGCTTGCCACGAAGATCCTTGCCCGCACGCCAGACAACATGCCCAGCCAGGAACACGCCGGCACCTATTCCTGCGTCGTTCACTACCTCAAGGCGGTGGCCGAGCTGGGTCAGGCGCGGGCGAAGGCCAGCGGCGCGGAGGTGATCGCGCGGATGAAGGCGATGCCGACCGATGACGACGCCTTCGGCCCCGGCCGCATCCGCGAGGACAATCGAAAGATCCACCCGGCGCACCTGTTCTCGGTGAAGGCACCATCTGAATCGCGTGGTCCTTGGGATTTCTACACCCTGAAATCGACGGTGGCCGCGGAGGACGCCTTCCGCCCCGTCGCCGAGGGCGGCTGCCCGCTGGTGTGAACAGCGGCCAGGAACAGCAAGTAGGGCCAGTGGTCAGCGGCCAGGGGCAGCGGCGAGGGGCAGCCGCGAGGGGACAGGGATAGCGGCTTGGGGGCATGCAGGCCGGCGGCCGCCCCTACCGATGAACTAAGCGCCCTGGTGGCCGGTCAAATCAGGCGCCTGCGGGCTTGCTGACGCGCACGCAGTCGCGCCCCGCGGCCTTGGCGGCGTAGAGCGCCGCACCGGCCGCGGCCAGCAACGCCTCCAGCCCCTGTGCCCCGTCCAGCTCGGCCACGCCAAAGCTGGCGGTCAGCCG
>JACMRO010000107.1 GCA_014376425.1 Rubritepida sp. | reverse complement strand
ATGTCGCCAATGCGATCGGCACTGCCGGTCACCGCCCGCATCCGGCCATCGGACGCACCGGCTTCGCGTACCGCTTCCGCCGCCACTTTGGCGGCGTACGCCACCTGGCGGCAGATTTCGCCCACGCTGGCCGACATCTGCTCGACGGCGGAGGCTACAGCAACCAGGTTCCCGCTGGCCTCCGCCGCCCCGCCGGCGGTGCCCGACGCCTGGGTGCGGGTCTGGCCGACGACGCTGGTCATGCGGGTGGCTGCCTGCTTCATGCCTTCCGAAGCCTGCTCCAGCTGGCTCATGACACCGGCGATGGACTGGCCGAAATCCTGTGTGTAGCCCTCGAGCGCGGCGGCGCGCCTCTCCCGCGCCAGCCGCGCCACCAGGGAGGCGTCCTCCAGGCCCCGGCTCTCGGCCAGTTTGTCGCGGAATACCTTTAGCGCGCCGGCCATGGCGCCCACCTCGTCGCGCCGGCCAACGCCGGGAATGGGTTGCGACAGGTCACCGCCCGCGAGCACCGACATGGCGCCGGCGATGCGGCGAATCAGGGACGCAAGCCGGCCCGCCAGGATAAGGGCCAGCGGAATGGCGAGCACCAGCCCGATGAGCGCGGCGCCCAGAGTGGCCAGCGTGCCCCAACGCTCGGCCGCCTGCCAGTCGCGCATCGGCAGGCCGAAGATGATGGCGCCGACCGGCTGGCCAGCCAGGTCGATGATCGGCAGCGTGCGCACCAGGTGGGTGCCGGTTCCCGGCACGTCCACCATCAGGCCGTCGGGCGTGAGGGCAGGACTGTCGGGGCGCTGCAGCAGCGCCAGCAAGTCGGGCGCGACGCCATGCAGGGTGGCGCCCATCGGCTGGCCGCGGCCGACCACGATGGCCTCGCCGCCGGTAATGGCCGCGATGACGGAAGCCATGCTGCCGTCGATGCCCCCCGCAACCCGCAGCGTGCCGACGACCCGCCCGTCCTGCTGCAGTGGCACGGTGGCGCCGTAGGTGATGCTGCCGGTCGTCACCGAGTTGACCGCGCCGGTCGCGACCTGGCCGGCCAGCGCCGTGCGAATGTCTGGCGAACTGGATTTGTCGTCGCCCGCGCGCTCGGGCTGCTGCGCGCGAAGCAGTACGCGGCCATCCGCACCGCCGACCTCGAAGACCGCGATCCGGGGGTCGCTTTCCAGCAGGGTGTCATAGACTGGCATCATCATCGCCCCCAGCCCAGCCGTGTCCCGGGCCGCCACCGCGGCGATCAGCGCCGGGTTGGTCGCCAGCGCCAGCGCCAGTGTCTGCATCCCCTGCTCCGAGGCCTGCATGCTCATCTCGGTGCGTTCGGTCGCGCGATGCAGGGCTTCGGTGCTCCGCTCACTGCTGATCCGGCTCAGGGTCCACAGGCTGGCCAGGCTGGCGAGGACGGCGATGGCAATGGCCGGGGCGACCACGACGGCGGAAATCTGGGCCCGAAGGCCGGTCGGGATAAGGCGCTGCATGGGCACGGCTCCTGGGTGACGACCCAGCCTGCATAGTCTCGTATGCTTAAGAACCAGTATCGTGGCGCGGTCGCTTAGCCTGGCTCAGCGGCCGGCCGCCATGGTTTCCAGTTCCCGCCGCAACGCCCACGCGCCGTCCGCGGGGTCAGGGCTGGTCACATCCCCCTGCCGCAGCATGGCGCCCCGCGGCACCGCCCGGCGCAAGGTCACGCCACTGGCGAGGCCGATGGGCAGGCCGCCGATTTCCAGGCTGCGCCGCGCCGGCACGCATTTGCCCCAGACCATCGCGCCGCCCTCGCCATCCAGCCGCTCGCCGACGCCCAGATCGCGCTTGGCGGTCGCCACCACATCGCCGCGCCAGGCGGTGGCGCAGCCGGTGGCCTCGCGCCGCAGCGCCACGCTGGCCACGCTGACCGCAAGCTCCAGTCCGATCAGGTGGTAGGGCCGCCACAACGCGGCGTAGCGGCCGGAAGGGTCGGTGTGCACGCCATACTCGCCGAAGCAGCGGCGGATGTAGTCGGTCTCGCCCTCGAACACCGCATAGACGCCCCAGCGCAGATCGTTGGCCACCTGGCGGCCGTCGCGTTCGAGCGAGGAGACCACCTCGGTCATCCCGGCGCGGGGCAGGATGCCGCCATGTTCGCGCGGGCGCAGCAGCGTCGGCAGATCCTGCGTGCCGCAGGCGGGGAAGGCCAGGCCGTCCTCGGGCACGTCCAGGCCGGTGGCGTTGGCTATGGCGGCCATCTCGATCCCGCTCTTGGTGCCGTCGAGGAAGGAATTGAACATCTGCGGGTTCATGCCGCCGGCGGCGGCGGCTTCCGCGCTCAGGCCGTAATGGCCCCAAACGGTGTCAGGCGTGCTCTCGTGGAAGACCGGCAGATATTTGGTGCCCTTGCCGGCGGCGGTGATGGAAAAGCCCATGGCGCGAATGGTGTCTACCAGTTCGCATACCAGGGCCGGCTGGTCGCCATACGCCATGGAATAGACCACGCCTGCGGCGGCGGCGCGGGCGGCCAGGACAGGGCCGGCCAGGACGTCGGCTTCGACATTGACCATCACCACATGCTGGCCGGCGGCGATGGCAGCGGCGGCGTGGCGCAAGCCGGCGGCGGGGTGGCCGGTGGCCTCGATGATGACCTGGATGCGCGGGTCGTTCAGCGCAGAGGCATCCTCGGTCAACCAGGTGGCGGTGGCGGACATCTCCGTGGCCGCGAACCGTTCGGCCGGCCAGCCGACGCGGGCGAGGGTGGCGCGGGCGCGCGGCAAATCGAGATCGGCGATGGCGACGACGTGGATGTTGGGCTGGCGCGCCGCCATGGCCAGGAACATGGCGCCGAACTTGCCGGCGCCGATCAGGCCCACGGTGATGGGGGTTTTGGCGGAGGCGAGGAGGCGGGCAAGGTTCATGGCGTCACTCAAGCAGCCCGGCGCAACAAGCGGAAGGCGCCTTGCTGCATAGTGGGTCTTAATGCGCCATGACACAGTTTCGCTGCCTGCCCATGGACACCGCCGCCGCCGCGCGCTTCCGCTCGACCGGCCACGACGACCGCGGTGGCCCGGTTCACCGCCGCCGGGTGGACGGCCCGGGTTTTCCCTGCCGCCACTGCCTGCGGCTGGGCTCGCCCGGCGAGACCATGCTGCTGGCGAGCTGGGACCTGCCGGCGCCCACCGGCCCCTACTGGTCGCCCAGCCCGGTCTTCCTGCACGCGCATGGCTGCGCCGCGCGGATCGAGGAGGACAGGCTGCCAGAGACGGTGACGAAGAACGCCATCATCTCCCTGCGGCACTACGATGCGGACGGCATGTGCCTCTACGATTTCGGTGTGGTGCTGCCCGGAGACGAGGCGGAAGCGCCGCTGCGCGAGCGGCTGGCCGACCCGCGCGTCGCCTTCGTCAACATCCACACGGCGCGGCCGGGCTGCTGGCTGACGCGGGTGGAGCGGGTCTGAAGCGCCGCATTCACATCGTCGCCGGGCTTGCCCCGGCGACCTCATTATGGTTCTGGAACAGGAACTTAAGAGATAGCCGGATCAAGCCCGGCCATGACGATTTTGAGCAGGGCTGCTAAAGCGCCCGCGTGCCTGTCAGCGCGCCCAGCAGCCACAGAACCAGCAGCAGCAGCAGGACGAAGCCAAGGACGCCGCCCAGCCCGCCAGCGCCGTAGCGATTATAGCCGTAATACCCGCCGCCGCCGCCCAACAGGACGATGACCAGCAGGACGATCAAGATGGTGCTCACGGCGTTTTCCGATGCGTTGTGCGTAGTTTCAACGCGGCCGGCTGGCCCCCGTTTCACATCGCGGCGCGCAGGCGGAACAGCGCCTCATCCTGGCCCAGCGCCGCCAGCACGGAATCGATGGGCGGCGACTGCAGGCTGCCGGTCAACGCCGCGCGCAGCGGCTGGGCAACGCCGCCAAGCTTGACGCCCTCGGTCTCCGCAAAGGCTTTGAGACGGGTTTCAAGGGCCGGCTTGGACCAGTCGCCGCCGGTCAGCGCTTCGGCCAGCCGGGCCAGGCGGCCACGGGCTTCGTCGGTCAGCATGGCGCGCGCCTTTTCATCGGCCGGGGGAGCACCGTGGCCGAGGGCGAAGCGAGCGCCTTCGGCCAGCTCGATCACCGACTTCGCGCGTTCCTGCATCGCCGGCATCAGCGCCTGGATGCGTGCGATGCCGGTGGCGTCGGGGTGCAGGCGCGCGGCCACCATCGAGGCCAGCCGGGCGGGGGCGGCGGCGCCCAGGTACACGCCGTTGATGTGAGTCAGCTTGGCTTAATCCATGCGAGCGGCGGCGCGGCCGACATCGGCGATGTCGAAGACCCGCGCCGCCTCCTCCGCGCCGATGATTTCGGTGTCGCCCTGACCCCAGCCGAGACGGAGCAGGGCGTTGAGCGCGGCTTCCGGCAGGATGCCCTGGTCGCGCCATTCCAGCACCCCCACCGCGCCGTGCCGCTTGGACAGCTTCGCGCCGTCCGCGCCATGGATCAGCGGCACATGGGCGAATGCCGGGCGCGCCCAGCCCATGGCATCGAACACCATGCACTGGCGAAACGTGTTGGTCAGGTGGTCGTCGCCGCGGATGACGTGGGTGATGCCCATGTCGTGGTCGTCCACCACTACGGCGTGCAGGTAGGTGGGCGTGCCGTCGCTGCGCAGGATGATCATGTCGTCCAGCTCGGCGTGGCTGACCTCGACGCGGCCCTGCACCAGGTCGTCCACGATTGTGCTGCCGCCGCGCGGCGCCTTGATGCGGATGGCGTAAGGCCGGCCGGCCTCGGCGGGGCCGGATTCGCGGTCGCGCCAATGGCCGGAGTAGTGCGGCGGGCGGTGGGCGAGCGTCGCCGCCTCGCGCATCGCCTTGAGTTCGTCGGCGGTTTCGTAGGCGCGGTAGGCCTGGCCGGATGCCAGCAGGGCCTCGGCCACCTCGCGGTGGCGGGCCTCGCGGGCGCTTTGCATCACCGGCGGCTCGTCGGGCGTCAGGCCCAGCCAGTCCAGGCTTTCGATGATCTGCGCCACCGCCTCGGGCGTGCTGCGCGACTTGTCGGTGTCCTCGATGCGCAGCAGGTACTGGCCGCCGTGGCGGCGCGCATACAGCGCGTTGAGGTAGGCGGTGCGGGCGCCACCGATGTGCAGGAAGCCGGTGGGGGAGGGGGCGAAGCGGGTGCGGACGGTCATGCGCTGGATATCCCCGCGCCGCGTGCCGGCGTCCAGTGCGAATCGCCGCTGGCCAGAGCGTCGCGGCACCTTGTAGGGTCGGGCATGTCGCAATCTACGGTTGCAAGCGGCGGAGCGCTGCTGTTCCGGCTGCGGCTGGATGGGCTGCTGGCGGCGCAGCAGGGCCGCCTTCTGCTGTGGCTGCCGGTGGCGCTGGCGGTCGGCATCCTGGCCTATTTCCAGCTGCCGGCGGAGCCCGGCGCGGCCTTGCAGGGATTGGCGCTGCTACCCTTCGTCGTGGTCTTGCTGCTGTGGCACCGGGCACCCGCCGTGGCGGCGGTTCTGGCGCTGGCCACCGCCGCGGCGCTGGGCTTCGGCCTGGCTGCCTGGCACGCCGCCCGCGCCCCCCCGCCGCTGGACCTGCCGCGCGGCGCCGTCATCGTCACCGGGACGGTGGCGGAGGCCGATGTGCTGCCCGAGGGGCTGCGCGTCACCCTGCGCGGCGCGCATTGGGAGGGCGGCCCGCCGGCCGCGCGCCACATCCGCATCCGGCTGCATGTGCGCGACATGGCGCGGCCGCAGCCCGGGCAGGTCATCAGCATGCGGGCATTGCTGCGACCGCCCGGCGCCCCCACCCATCCCGGTGCCTGGGACTTCCAGCGCGCCGCCTGGTTCTCCGGCCTGGGCGGCAGCGGCATGGCGCTGGGGGCGCTGAGCGTGGTCGAGGCGGCGGCCCAGGCGCCGCCGCTGGCCGGCCTGCGCGCCACCATCGAGGCCCGGGTGCTGTCGGCCGTTCCCGGCCCCGCAGGCGCCATCGCGGCGGCGCTCATCACCGGTGGCCAGACCGCCATTGCCGCGCCGGAGATGGTGGCGATGCGCGATTCGGGGCTGGCGCATTTGCTCAGCGTCTCGGGCCTGCACATCGCCATTGTGATGGGGCTCAGCTCCTGGATCATTCGCTTCGGGCTGGCGCTGGGGCCATGGCTGGCGTTGCGGGTGGATGTGCGGCTGCCGGCGTCGGTCGCGGCGTTGGCGCTGGGGGGCTTCTACATGGTGCTGACCGGCTCGGAAGTGCCGATGCAGCGCAGCTTCGCCATGGCCGCCCTGGTGACCCTGGCGCTGCTGGCCGGCCGCCGCGCGCTGACCCTGCGCGGCCTGGCGATCGCGGCCGGCGTAGTGCTCATGCTGCAGCCGGCGGCGCTGCTGGGTCCGTCCTTCCAGATGAGTTTCGCCGCGGTGCTGGCGCTGATCGCGGCCTGGGAGTGGGCGCGGCCGCATCTGCACCGGCCGGGCGAGCGGCAAGCCTGGTGGCGCCGGGCCGGGCTGTTGCTGGCCGGCTCAATCGCGACCTCCATCCTGGCCGGCGCCGCAACGACACCCTTCGGCCTGTATCACTTCGGCCGGGTTCAGTTGTACGGCGTGGCGGCCAACGCGCTGGCGGTGCCGCTGACCAGCTTCCTGGTTATGCCGGCGGGGATGGCAGCGGCGCTGCTGATGCCGCTGGGGCTGGAGAGCTGGCCGCTGCGGCTGATGGGTTGGGGGGTGGAGGGTGTGCTCGCTATCGCCCGCTTCGTCGCCGCCTGGCCGGGGGCCAGCCTTCCGGCTACGCCGCTACCCGGCTGGGGCCTGGCGATGGTCGCTGCCGGCATGGTGTGGCTGGCGCTGTGGCGGGGCGGCTGGCGGCTGCTGGGGGTGGCGCTGATCCTGCTGGGGTTGGGCGCGGGCCGCTTCACCCGCCCGCCGGACGCGCTGATCTCGGCCGATGCCCGGTTGATCGGGCTGCGCCACGCCGACGGCCAGGTCTTCCTGGCGCGTGGCCCGGGCGCCCCGCGCTTCGTGGCCGAGGCCTGGCTGCGGGCCTGGGGCCAGACGGAGGCGGCCGCACAGCCCGACTGCACAGGCGCGCTCTGCCGCCTGCGCCTGGCACCGGACGGGCCCCTGCTGGTGATGCTGCGCCATACGCCGCCGCCGCCGCGCGGCCGCAATGCCGGGCGGGACATCACGCCGCCGGCCGAGCCGCCCTGTGGCCAGGCCGACATCATCCTCTCGCCAGAGCCGGTGCGGGGTCGTTGCGAGGGTTCGGTGGTGATCGATCGCTTTTCAGTCTGGCGCGATGGCGCGCACGCTGTGTGGCTTGGCCGCGACGGCGCGATGGTACTGAGCGACCGCGCGGCGCGTGGCGACCGCCCCTGGGTGCCACCACGGCCGCTGCCACGCTTCACCCCTGACGGGCAACCGGCGGCGCTGACGGAGTAAGCCGCCCGCCGCCTGAGGGTCAGGCCGCTACCTGGCAGCCCCGGCTTGCTGGTTGCCTCAACCGCCGCCTTGGCGGGCTGTCGGCGCTGGCTGCGGGCTGGGGGCCGAATAGCCGTTCTGCCGTTCGCAGTCGGCAGCGAGGTTGTCGCGCCGGAATTGCCGCCCCAGCGTGTCGAAGGTGGTGCGCAAACCCTGCGAACCGGTTTCCGAACCCAGCCGCGCGTTGCGCTCATCCTCGCGGATCAACTGGCCTCTGTCCTGCCGCACCAGGGTGCGGTCTGCGGCCTCGCGGCATTCCACGCGCACGCCAGGGCGGGTCTGCTGGTCCGGCCCCACCGCCGTGCGGGTAGGCGCCACGCAGGCGGTGAGCGCGAGGGCGGCAGCGATGGCAGGAAGGGTACGGATCATCGTTTGAGCTTAAGCCCGCCGGCATGCGGCTGTCGAATGGGATGCAACCGTGTGGCGCCTATAAGTCCCTGCCTGCTAACCGAAGCCATACCCACCCGTTCCCCGCCCAATGGATCAGGATCATGGGCGGGGCCTGGTCGCCGGTGGCGATCGCGGCGGTGCTGATCCTGTTCTTCGGCACCTGGGCGCGGGAGCGCGGGCTGCAGGCGGCCAAGCTGGCGCAGGCAGGGCTGCCGCTGGCAAGTTTCTCCCGCTCAACGACCAAGGTGCCCCGTGTTCCAGGCCTCGCGGTCTACTTTACCCAGGAGCGCATAGGGGTGCCAACGGCGCTGCTGCACAGGCTCAGCACCACCATGCGATGCGTGAGCAGCTGCTATTGCTGACGCTCTAACCGCGCTGACCCCGCAGGCGGCCGGCGCGCATCGACTGACGCTGGAGGAACTGGACTGCGAGCTGGCCCGCGCCTGCCTGACCTTCGGCTACATGGAGGAACCCGACGTGCCGCGCGCTCTGTTCCTGTCGCCCGCAGCGTGGCGTGCCGAGCCTATGGCGACTTTCTACGGGCTGGACCGGCAGATTCTGGTGCCCGCGGCGCGGCCGGGGATGCCGCGCTGGCAGGGGGCCTTTCGCGGCGATGGTCCGCTTGTCCGGCTCCGCCACCGAGTATCTCCGGCTGCCGCCGGCGCGGGTGGTGAAGCTGGGCAGTCAGGTTGAGATTTGATCGGGCATCAGGATGCTCACCGCCACCTGGCACGCAATGCCTTCCTCGCGCCCGGCGAACCCCAGCCGCTCCGTCGTAGTGGCTTTCACCCCCACGCGCGCCACGTCCACGCCCATCAGTGCCGCCAGCCTGGTCTCCATCGCCCTCGCGTGCGGCCCAATCTTCGGTCGTTCGCAGATCAGCGTGACGTCGGCATTGACCAGTCGCCCGCCGCGCGCGGTGATTCGTGCTGCTGCGTGGAGCAGGAACTGCGCCGAATCCGCGTCCTTCCACTGCATTTGGCTGGGCGGGAAGTGGCGGCCGATATCGCCCTCGCCCAGTGCGCCATAGATCGCGTCGCACAGCGCGTGAATGCCGACATCGGCGTCCGAATGGCCAGCCAACCCGGTCTCGTGCGGCACGGTGATGCCGCACAGGATGAGGGGCCGGCCGGCCACCAGGCGGTGGACGTCGAAGCCGGTGCCGACGCGGCAGACCATGGTCGGGCAGATATTCACGCGGTCCAGGTCCTCAGGGTAGGTGATCTTCACGTTGCGCTCGCTGCCCGGCACCAGGGCGACGGCGGCGCCGATGCGTTCCAGCAGCTCGGCGTCGTCGGTCGCGTCATCGGGCGCGCCGGCGTGGGCTGCGACCAGCGTGGTAAAGCGGAATGCCTGCGGCGTCTGCGCTCGAAACAGCCCTGCGCGCGGCACCGTGTTCTCGATCAGGCCAGCCGTGCCGCGCTTGAGCGTGTCGCTTACCGGCTGGGCCGGGATGGCGCCGGGGGAATCGCGCAGCGCGGCGAGCAGGACGGCCACGGTGCCGGCCGGCACCAAAGGCCGGGCCGCGTCGTGCACAAGCACCACATCGGGTGCCAGCGCCGCCAGCGCCGCCAGCCCCGCACGCACCCAAGCCGCACGGCTGGCGCCACCCATCACCGCGGGCAGGGCAGGCAACCCTTCCAGCATCGCCGCCAGCACCGCTTCCTCACCCGCCGGGCAGACGGGCTGGGTGGCGGCCACCAGCCCGTCTGCCAGCAGCGCCTCGGCCGCGTGGCGCAGTACGGGCTTGCCGGCGATGGCCAAATACTGCTTAGGGCGGCCAGCGCCGAAGCGCGTGCCCTGGCCAGCCGCCAGCAGGATTGCCACCACGTTCATGCCGCCGGGCGTAGAGCATCGACAGCCCGCAACCAATCCCTCGGTGGCTGATGCACCGTAAAAGCCGCGCCACGACGGCCGGGAAGCCGCCCGGAGGCGCCAGGACAGTCCCACAAATGTTGCCCCTATCCGCGCCAGTCTGTATGGCTGCACGAATGTTAGGCAATTACCCCCTCGCGCCCATCGAGCTTGCCCCCGGAGTCTGCATCGAAACGCCCGTCATCCTGGCCCCCATGTCAGGCATCACCGACCTGCCGTTCCGCCGCCTCGCCCGCGCCCAGGGCACCGGCCTCGTCGTTTCTGAAATGATCGCCAGCCAGGCGATGATCCGTCAAAACCGCCAGTCCCTGATGATGGCGGATGTGGATGGCGGTACGGCGTCCACCCAGCTCGCCGGCTCCGACCCCGCCGTGATGGCCGAGGCGGCAAAGCTGGTCGTCTCGCTCGGTGCGGCCATCGTCGACATCAACTTCGGCTGCCCGGTGAAGAAGGTCGCGGTTGGGCAATGCGCCGGCTCGGCGCTGATGCGCGACGAGGTGGCCGCCGCCCGCATTCTGGAGGCGGTGGTGCGCGCGGTAAATGTTCCGGTCACCCTGAAGATGCGCATGGGCTGGGACCATCAGAGCCTCAACGCGCCCACGCTGGCCCGCATCGCCCAGGAATGCGGCATCCGCATGCTGACCATCCATGGCCGCACCCGCCAGCAGCTCTACACCGGCCACGCGGACTGGCACTTCATCGCCCGGGTGAAGCAGGCCGTCACCATTCCCGTCATCGCCAATGGCGACATCCTCACTGTGCAGGACGCCGCCGCTGCGATGGCCGCGAGCGGCGCCGATGGCGTCATGATCGGCCGCGGCTGCTATGGCCGGCCGTGGTTCCCACGCCATGTCGCGCATTACCTACGCGCCGGCGAGGTGCTGCCCGAACCCGGCCTGGCCGAGCAATACGCCCTTTTGCTGAGCCACTACCGCGCCATGCTCTCGCATTACGGCGTACCGGCCGGCGTGCGCATCGCCCGCAAGCATGTCGCCTGGTATTCGAAAGGCCTGCCCGGCAGCGCCGAATTCCGCATGGCGGTGAATCACATGGAGGACCCGGCGGCGGCGGAGGCGCAAATGGAGCGCTTCTTTCGGCCGCTGATCGAGTCGCCGGCGCCCGCAAGGCTGGCGGCATGAGCGGCGCCCGCATCGCAGGCTTGGCCCGCCACCCGGTCACGCCGCGCATCCTGGTGCCAGAATCGGCTGCCATCCTCTCCGCCCTGCCCCTCGCCGCGGTGGTGCTGGACGCCGAGGACAGGTTTCGCTTCGCCAACCAGGCGGCGGAGCTGTTTTTCGATCAATCGGCCGCCAATCTGGTCGGCATGGCGCTGGGTGACTTTCTGCCTGCCGACAGCCGCATCTTCGCGGTGCTGCGCCAGACCCGGCTGCAGGACGCACCGGTCTCCGACCATGATTTGCTGCTGCAGAGCCCGAAGCTGGACCGCAGCGGCGTCTCCATCCACGCGGCCGCGTTGGCGGAAATGGCCGGCGGCGTGGTGCTGACGCTGACCGACGGCAGCGCCGCCGCAATGCTCGACCGCCAGCTAAACTTTCAGGGCGCGGCGCGCGGTGCCACCGCCATGGCGGCGATGCTGGCGCATGAGATCAAGAACCCGCTCAGCGGCATCCGCGGCGCCGCCCAGCTATTGGAACAGAACGCCAACGAGGCGGATACCGAGCTCACCCAGCTGATCCAGGATGAGACCGACCGCATCACCAGGCTGATCGACCGGATGGAGATGTTCTCCGACCAGCCGGTGGACCGCGCGCCGGTCAACATCCATCGCGTCCTGAACCACGTGAAGCGTGTGGCGCAACAAGGGTTTGCCGCGCATCTGCGCATCGTCGAGGAATACGACCCTTCGCTGCCGCCGGTCTGGGGCAATCGGGACCAACTGGTGCAGATCCTGCTCAACCTGGTGAAGAACGCCGCCGAGGCGCTGTGCGAGCAGGAATACCCTGAAATCCATCTGATGACCGCCTATCACCACGGCGTGCGGATCGCGGTGCCCGGCACCTCGCAGCGGGTGCACCTGCCGCTACAGATCATCGTGCGCGACAACGGCCCCGGCATCCCCGAGGATATCCGCAGCTCGCTGTTCGAGCCGTTCGTCACCACCAAGCGGGGCGGGCAGGGGTTGGGGCTGGCGCTGGTCGCCAAGCTCGTCTCCAATCATGGTGCGCTGATCGAATGCGACAGTCGCCCGGGCCGCACATCGTTCCGCTTGTCCATGCCTGTGCCGCCGGCCGGTGAACCGATTCCGATGGAGCTCGATTGAACGCATGGCAGCCCCCCATTCCGTCCTCATCGCCGATGACGACCGCGCCATCCGCACCGTGCTGAGCCAGGCGCTCGGACGCGCGGGTTACACCGTGCGCGCAACGTCGTCGGCCAGCACGCTGTGGCGCTGGGTCGAGGATGGAGAGGGCGACCTGGTGATCACCGACGTGGTGATGCCCGATGAGAATGGGCTGGACCTGCTGCCCCGCATCAAGCGCATCCGGCCCGACCTGAAGGTTGTGGTGATGAGCGCGCAGTCGACCTTCACCACCGCGGTGAAGGCGGCCCAGCGCGGCGCTTTCGAATACCTGCCCAAGCCCTTCGACCTGAAGGTATTGCTGGCGGTGGTGGAGCGCGCACTGGCCAAATCCACCGTGGCTGAGATGCCAGAGGACGAGACCCCGGCCGAGAAGTTGCCGCTGGTCGGCCGCTCCGCCGCCATGCAGGACATCTACCGCACCGTGGCGCGGCTGACGACGACCGACCTCACCGTCATGGTGACCGGCGAGAGCGGCACCGGCAAGGAGCTGGTCGCGCGCGCGCTGCACGATTACGGCAAGCGCCGGGCCGGGCCCTTCGTCGCCATCAACATGGCGGCGATCCCGCGCGAGCTGATCGAGGGCGGATTGTTCGGCCACGAACGCGGCGCCTTCACCGGCGCGCTGACCCGCGGCGTGGGGCGCTTCGAGCAGGCGGCCGGCGGCACATTGTTCCTAGACGAGATCGGCGACATGCCGGCAGAAGCGCAGACCCGGCTGCTGCGCGTGCTGCAGGAGGGCGAGTTCACCACAGTGGGCGGCCGCCAGCCAATCAAGGCCACTGCACGCATCGTGGCCGCCACCCACCGCGATCTGCGCGCCTCGATCCGCGCCGGACTGTTCCGCGAGGACCTGTTCTACCGGCTGAACGTGGTGCCGCTGCGGCTGCCGCCGCTGCGCGAGCGGACAGAGGATATCGGCCTGCTGGCGCGCCACTTCCTGGACCGCGCGAAGGCCGCTGGCCTCGCTTCCAAGCAGCTGACGCCGGCCGCGGTCGATCGCCTCAAGCGCCACCCCTGGCCCGGCAACGCGCGGGAGCTGGAGAATCTGATGCGGCGCCTCGCTGCCCTGTATCCACAGGAGACGATCGACGAGGACGCCGTGCATGCAGAATTGGCCGAGGCGGAGGCCAGCCCGGACGGTGCACCCCGCGCCCAGGAAACGCTGGAGCAGGCGGTGGAGCGCCACCTGAAGGTTCTCGTGGCCGGTCATAAGGACGGCATCCCGGTGCGCGATCTGCATGAGCGGGTGATGGCCGAGGTGGAACGCCCGCTACTGCGTCTGGCGCTCAGCGCCACGCGCGGCAACCAGATCAAGGCGGCGGCGATGCTGGGGCTGAACCGCAACACGCTGCGCAAGAAGCTGCGGGATTTGGAATTGCCGGTCGTGCGCGGCGTTTCCTGATGCCACGCGCGCCAGTATCCGGTGCGCGGCGTTTCCTGATGCCACGCGCGCCTGTGTTCGGTGCGCGGCGTCTCCTGATGCCCCGCGCGCCCGCGGTAACGTGCGGCATTCCCCGATGAAGATCCTGCCGGCAACGCTGCTGCGCAAGGCCGGCGCCGAGCAGGCGCGCCCGTCCCGTTCGGCCGTACCCCCCCGCGGGCTGTTGCGCCGTGT
>JACMRO010000106.1 GCA_014376425.1 Rubritepida sp. | reverse complement strand
GGGAGCTGCGCATGGAGTTCTTCTACCGTGAAATGCGGCGGCAGAGCGGGCTGTTGATGGAGGGCGACAAGCCGGTTGGGGGCCAATGGAACTATGATTCCGAAAACCGTCGCCGGCTGCCCCGCGGTCTGGCGCCCCCGCCGGCGCCGCGCTTCCCGCCCGACGCCACGACGCGGGAGGTAATGGCACTTGTAGCCGCGCGTTTCGGCGCGAATTTCGGCGATCTGGATGGCTTCAACTGGCCGGTCACAGCGGTCGATGCCCGCGCCGCATTGGAAGCCTTCATAACCCAACGCCTGCCGCTTTACGGCGATTATCAGGATGCGATGGCGACGGGGCAGGCGACGCTGTTTCACGCCCTGATCTCCACCAGCCTGAATTGCGGCCTGCTGTCGCCGCGCGAGGCCTGCGACGCCGCGGAGTCCGCCTACCACGCCGGCACGGCGCCGCTGAATGCGGTGGAGGGCTTCATCCGGCAGATACTGGGCTGGCGGGAATACGTCCGCGGCGTCTACTGGCTCAAGGCGCCTGGCTATGCCGCGTTGAACGCGCTGGGCGCGGACCGCAAGCTGCCCGGCTTCTACTGGGGGGCTCCGACCTCGATGGCCTGCATGGCGGCTACCGTGCGGCAGACCGGCGAGATGGCCTACGCACACCACATCCAGCGGCTGATGGTCACCGGCAACTTCGCCCTGCTGGCGGGGCTGGACCCGGCCGCGGTGAACGAGTGGTACCTGGCGGTCTATGCGGATGCCTATGAGTGGGTGGAGCTGCCCAACACACATGGCATGGCGCTGTGGGCGGATGGCGGCATCATGGCCTCCAAGCCCTACGCCGCCTCTGGCGCCTACATCAACCGAATGAGTGATTATTGCGGTGGTTGCGCCCACGATGTGAAGAAGGCGACGAATGAGGGTGGCGGAAAGCCCGCCTGCCCGTTCAACTTCCTGTACTGGGATTTCATGGCCCGGCATGCCGACAAGTTCCGCCGCAACCCGCGCCTGGCGATGCCGCTGAAAAATCTGGAGCGTATGTCGCCCGAGAAGCTGGCGGCCATGCGCGCCGAAGCCACCGCCTTCCTGACCGCGCTTTCGCCCGACTATTGAGTCGTAGGCTTCGCGGCGCCGTCTTCACGGGAGCGGCGCCGGGCGGGTGGTGGTGCTGCGCTCAGACGCGGCGAATGCCCCAGGGGTAGGGTGCGGCACCCGGCAATAACCCGGTCAGGCTACGGCGCAGCGCGGTGCGAGGCACCACCATGCCCAGCGGTACCGTGCTGACGTCATCCATCGCAATGCGGCCAGCATTCTGCGCGGCGGCGGCCTGGGCTGTGGCGTCCGGCGCATCGAGCCATGCGTTCACCTGTTCCTCCACCGCCGCGCTGCCGTACCAGCCCGGCCATCCGGTGGCCCCCTGGCCGCGCACCGTCAGGTTGATGGCGGGGTTCGAGAACACCCCGCCGGGCCCGAAAGTGTGCAGCACCGACCAACCGCCGGCCTCCACCGGCGCACGGTTGACCCGCCGCTGGATGACGCTGCCCCAATCCGTCTCCACCAGGTCACTGTTCAGCCCCAGCCGGGTGAACAGGTCGTGGCTGACGCGGCCCAGCGGCGCCAGCAGGGGGAAGTCGGCCGGGTTGATGATGGTGATCTTCTCACCGGCATAGCCGGATGCACGAATCGCGGCGCGCGCGGCGTCGAGATCGCGCCTGCCGGTCATCCGCGCCACGCCGTCGCCGGTGGTCGTCTGGTAGGGGCCGCCACAGGGGAACAGGCTGGCGCAGGCCCGCCAGCCGGTCGGGTCGTCCCCGGCGGTGGAGCGCAGATAATCCTCCTGCGCGACTGCCATCTGGATTGCCGCACGGAGCCGCGGGTTGTTGAACGGCGG
>JACMRO010000105.1 GCA_014376425.1 Rubritepida sp. | reverse complement strand
TAGCGAAATTTTATGTGCGCGGTGCTGCGCGCTACAGTCACGTTGGTGGCTGTGCCGTGGTTGTCCAGCACCAGGTTGAAGTCGCTGAACGGCGGATCGTAATTCGCGTCCTGCATGGCGGGATCGCTTCGCAGCCTCTCGAACAGCTGCTTCATCTCGGCCAGGAACGGCACCATTGCCCAATTGGCATTGCTGCCCTGCCCGGTCGAGGAGTGTGCCTGGAGGCCCTGGGCTTCGGCGCGGAACTGGATATGCACGCGGTGGCCACGCACGGGTATCAGTGCCGTGGGTTCGGCCACGAAGATGCCGCGCAGGTCCTGCGCGCGGGCCAGCGCGCTGCGGTCGGCGATGGCCCGTGCGCCAGCCTTGGTGGTCTCCTCATCCGCGGTGATGAGCAGCGTGGCGGGCGCGGCGGAGCGACGGGCAGCGATGATGCAGGCGGCCACCGCGCCCTTCATGTCCACGCTGCCCAGCCCGTGCAAAATCCCGTAGTCATCCAGATGACCGGACCAAGGATCGGTTTCCCACCCCGTGGCCGGCACAGTGTCCATGTGGCCGGACAGGCCGTAGCCGCCAGGCGGCCCGCGATGCGCCACCAGCGCCCGCTTGGCGACGCCGGCAGGGTCGACATAATCGATTCGCTCGATCTCGAAGCCGCCCAGTTCAGCCTCGATCCTGTCCGCCAGCGGAATGTTGGAGAGGCTGCTGCGGCTGTCGATCCGCACCAGGGCCTGGGCGAGGGTAGCCAGTTCTTGATCCATTGGGGCAGGCTTGCAGCGGGGCGTGGGCCGCGCAACCCTGCCCTCCATGCCCGACTACATCGACCCCCGCAGCGGCCAGACCTGGACGCTCGCCACCCCACGCTGGTGTGGTGACGACCACCAGCCGCTGCTGCTGACCCCGCTGCCCGGCATCGGGCGCGACGAGATCGACAGCGCTAGGCGCAGCATCTGGCGCTACGCCGCGGCCTTCCCTTTCCAGCCCAGCGCACAGATCAGCATGGGCGAAGGCTGCACCCCGATCGTGGAGCTGGCCATGAGCGGCGGGACTGCGCTGCTTAAATGCGAGTGGTTCATGCCGACCGGCTCCTTCAAGGACCGCGGCGCATCGGTCATGCTGTCCTTGCTGAAGGCGCAGGGAGTGATGGAGGTGCTGGAGGATTCGTCGGGCAATGGCGGGGCCGCCATCGCCGCCTATGCAGCCGCGGGCGGCATGAAGGCGAAAATCATGGTGCCGGCCAGCACATCGGCGGCCAAGACGGTGCAGGCCCGCGCCTCGGGCGCCAGCATCGAGCTGGTGCCCGGCAGCCGCCAGGATTGCGCCGAGGCGGCGGAGCGAGAGGCCGCCCACCTCTTTTACGCCAGCCACAACTGGCACCCCTTCTTCCTGCACGGCACCAAGACCCTAGCCTATGAATTATGGGAGGATGGGCTGCCGGATAATGTCATCGTGCCCTGCGGGGCGGGGTCGAACGTGCTCGGCTTGCATATCGGTTTTTCCGAATTGCTGCGGGCCGGGCAGATCGCGCAAATGCCCCGGATCTTCGCAGCCCAGCCCGCCAATTGCGGCCCCATCGCGCGGGCGGCACTGGGGCTGCCGCCACAGGCCGCGCTGCCCACCATCGCCGAGGGTACCGCCATCGCTCAGCCGCTGCGCGCCGCGGAGTGCATCGCTGCGCTGCGCGAGAGTCGCGGTGGCGCCGTGCTGCTGGAAGAGAGCGAGATCGCCGAAGCGGCGCTGAGCCTGGCGAGGCGCGGCATCTATGTCGAACCCACCTGCGCCCAGGCCGCGGCCGCCTTCACCCGGCTGCTGGCCGATGGCCGCATCGCGGCGCGCGAGGCCACGGTGGTAGTGCTGACCGGAACCGGCCTGAAGGCCACCCCGCGCTACGCCGAGATGTTGGGCGTCAGCCTGTGATTCCACGAATTGCCCTCCTGGGCTTCTCAATCGAGTGCAACCGCTTCGCGCCGCCGGCGACGCTGCGTGATTTCGAGACCCGCTGCCTGCTGCGCGGCCAGGCGATGCTCGATGATGCCCGCGCGGCCGCCCCCATGGCGCTGGGCGAAATGCCCGGTTTCGTCACCGCCATGGATGCGAGCGGCCCGTGGGGGCCCCGGCCCATCATGCTGGCGATGGCCGAACCAAACGGCCCGGTCGACCACGGCGTGTTCGAGGGGTTCATGGCGGAGTGGCGGGCCGGGCTGGAAGGGTTGCGCGGCAGTTGCGACGGCGCCTTCGCGGTGCTGCACGGCGCGGGCCTTACCACTGCGCTGCATGACCCCGAAGGCGCCCTGCAGGCCTTGGTGCGGGAGGTGCTGGGCGATGTGCCTTTCGTCTGCGTGTACGACCTGCATGCCAATGTCTCGACCGAGAATGTCGCGCTGAACGACGCGTTCATCGGCTATCGGACCAACCCGCATGTCGACATGCGGGCGCGGGGCGAGGAAAGCGCCGCGCTGCTGCGCCGGCTGCTGGCGGGCGAGCGCTTCGTTCGGGCGCATCGGCGCCTGCCCATCATGGCGCCCACGGTGTCGATGCTGACCGCCCAGGGGCCATATGCCGAAGTGATCGCACTGGGCCAGGCGCGGATTGGCCCTGCCATCGCCAACGTCTCCATCATGGGCGGCTTCGCCTATGGCGACACCCCGTTCAATGGGATGACGGTGGTGGTGACGGGCACCGCGCAGCCCGCCGTTGAGGCGCTGGCCGACGAACTCGCCAAGGCGTGCTGGGCGCGGCGCGGGCAATTCGTGGCCCGGCTGACCAGCATCCCCGATGCCCTGGCCCGGCTGGCGAGCAGCCCCATCCCCCTGGCCTTCGCCGATGTGGCCGACAACCCGGGCGGCGGCGGCAGCGGCAACACCATGGAAATCCTGCGCGCCTTCCTCGCCGCCGGGGTGGTGGGCGCGGCCTTTGGTTGCATCATCGACCCGGCCCTGGCGGCGGAGGCACATGTACTGGGCGTCGGCTCGACCTTCGACCCCCGCTTTAACCGTGGCGGAGGCGACGGCTTCAGCCTGCCGTTGGCGGCAAAGGCCCAGGTGTGCGCCATCTCGGCCGGGACGGTCACCGGCCGCCGTGGCCTTTACGCCGGTGTCGCCATGCGGCTGGGCGCCACCGCCTGGCTGCAGATCGACGGCATCGCCGTCGTTGTCATCAGCGAGCGTGCGCAATGCGCCGATCCGGCCTTTTTTGAGCATCTGGGCATCGACCTCGCCACCAAGCGGGCCGTGGTGGTGAAGTCGCGCGGGCATTTCCGTGCCGGCTTCGATGAATTCTTCCCGCATGAAGCGATCATCGAGGCCGATGGTCCTGGCCTCACCTCACCCATCTTCTCGCGCTTCGCCTGGAAACATCTGCCGCGGCCGCTGCTGCCGCTGGATAC
>JACMRO010000104.1 GCA_014376425.1 Rubritepida sp. | reverse complement strand
GTGATGGTGGCGACGTGGTCAGCCACCTCGAGCGTGAAGCAATCCATCATTCTGCCCTGATACTGGCGGCACGGATCACCTCGCTCCAGCGTGCGCTTTCCGCGGCGATGGTGGCGGCCAGTTCGTCCGGCGTGCCGCCCAGCGGCTCCTCTCCCAGCGCTTCCATGCGCGCCCGAAAGGCCTGGTCGCCCAGCACCCGGTTGAACGCGGCGTTGAGCCGGCCGACCGCCGTGCCCGCCGGGGCCGCGATATAGTTGAAGGGCGACGCGTCGAACCCCGGCAGCGTCTCGGCGATGGCAGGGATTTCCGGCACCAGCGGCGAACGCGTGGGGGTGGAGACGCCCAGCGCGCGCAGCCGGCCGTCACGCGCATGCGGCAGCAGGATGGAGATGGTGTCGATCGCCATCTGCACGTTGCCGGCGATCACCTCGGTCGTGGCCGGCCCGGTGCCGCGGAAGGGCACATGCAGCAGGTCCACGCCAGCCAGGAATTTCAGCATCTCGCCCGCCAGGTGGCTCGATGCGCCAACCCCCGATGACGCGAAGGCGAGCACCCCGGGGCGTGCCCGGGCCAGCGCGATCAACTCCGCCACGCTGTGCGCCGGCACCGAAGGGTGCACCGCCAGCAGGTTCGGCGCCCGCTTGACGCTGACCACCGGCGCGAAGTCGCGCACCGGGTCGTAGGGCAGGCTGCGCATCAGCCAGGGATTGATGATCTGCGGCCCAGGCGTGCCGTAGAGTAGCGTCATCCCGTCCGGCGCCGCGCGCGCCACCAGATGCGCGCCCAGGGTGGCGCCGCCGCCGGGGCGGTTCTCCACGATCATGGTCTGGCCCAGCGCCGCGCCCACCGGCTCGGCCAGCATCCGCGCCGTCTGGTCGGCCGAGCCGCCGGCGGCGAAAGGCACGATGAGGCGAATGGCACCGGACTGCGCCAGCGCCAGCGCCGGCATGGCCAGGAAGGGCAGCGTGCGACGGCCGATCATTCGGCGCGAATCCCGCCCACGCGAATGACCTCGGCCCAGCCGGCCGAGACTTCGCGCAGCCGCGCCGCGAAGGCGTCGGGCGTGCTGGCGATGATGGTGCCGCCCAGTGCCGTCAGCGCCACTCGCAGCTCCGGCTCGGCCAGGGCGCCCAGCAGCGCGCGCGACAATTCTCCGATGCGCGCCGGCGCCACGCCGGCCGGCGCGAATATCCCGTAGAAGGATTCCGACACCACGCCGGGCACGCCGGCCTCGATCACGGTCGGCACCTCCGGCAGGTCGGCGAAGCGGCTGGTGCTGGTGATGCCCAGCGCGCGGATCGTGCCGCCGCGCAGTTGGCTCAGCAGCCCCGGCACGTCACCCAGCATCAGCTGCACCCGGCCGGCGACCAGGTCGACGATGGCCGGAGCGGCGCCGCGATAGGGCACATGGGTGATCTCGATGCCGGCGCGCTGGCGGAACAGCTCGGCCGCGAGGTGCAGCGAACTGCCGATACCGGCAGAGGCGTAGCTCAGCGCGCCGGGCCGGGCGCGGGCGATGGCGACCAGCTGCGCCACGTCGCGCGCCTCGAACGCCGCCGGCACCACAAGCAGCTGCGGCACCGAAAGCACCTCGCCCACCGCGATCAGGTCGCGCACCGGGTCATAAGGCATGCGCGCCATCAGATGCGGCGCGATGACCAGCGCGCCGGTGCTGCCCAGGCCGATCGTCTGCCCATCCGGCCGCGCGCGGGCCACCTGCTCCATGCCCACGACGCCGCCGGCGCCGGAGCGGTGGTCGAGCACCAGCGGCTGGCCAAGTGCGGCGCGCAGCCGGGGTTCGAGCAGCCGCGCGATGGTGTCGGCCGGCCCGCCGGGCGGGAAGGGAATGACGACGCGCAGGGGCTGCTCCTGCGCGAAGGCGGGGGCTGCGAGGAATGGCAAGATACGGCGGGCGATCATGCGGCAGCCTCCGGCAGGGGGGTCAGCGTGTCGCCCATGAGCGGTGTCGCGACCCCGTCGGGCAAGGGGATTTCGTGTGCGTTCAAGGTGAACGAAACCATGGTGTAGTAGCCGATCAAAGCCGTCAGATCGACGACGCCGCGCGCGCCCCAGCGGGCGAGGACCGCGTTGTAGACAGGCAGCGGCACCTTCGCATCGTGATGCAGCGCACGGGTGAATGCGTGGATCTCAGCCTCGGCCGCGTCATCGAAACACGGCGCGCGGCCTTCGCGTAGCGCGTCGATCACGGCAACGGGCAACCCGGCCTCGGCGGCGGCGCGGGCATGCACCCACCACTCAACCTGGCTGTTGTGACGCCGCGCGGTAATGATGATGGCCAGTTCGCTCAGGCGTTTGGGCAGGCTGGTGCGGAAGCGCAGCACTTCGCCCAGCGCCGACCAGGCGGTGGCGAGTTCGGGGTTGTGGATGGCGGCGCGCAGCGGGCCGATGATAGTGCCGCGCGGTCCGGCCACGACCTGGTCATGCACCGTCACCTGCTCGGCGGTCATCGCATCGCGCGCCGGCAGCGGAATACGCGCCATCACACCACTCCGCGTGCAGCCAGGGCAGCGTGGTCCAGCCCCAATTCCCCTAACACCTCCGCCGTGTGCTGGCCCAACGTGGGCGGCCCACGATCGAAGCGAAGCGGGCTTTCGGCGAAATTCAACGGGCTGACGACCGAGGGCACTTCGCCGGTCGCATGCGGCAGGCGACGCAGCATGTTGCGGTGTTGCAACTGTGCCTCGTCGAAGACCTGCGGAATGCTGTTGATGGGCGCGCAGGGCACGCCGGCGGCTTCCAGCATCGCGGTGACGTCGGCGCGGCTGAAAGCCATGAAGCGGGCAGTCAGTTCCGCACGCATCGCATCGCCATTCACCACCCGGCCACGATTGGTGGCGAAGCGCGCATCCGTGGCCCAACCCGGCTGCCCCATGGCTGCCGCCATCTTTGCGAACTGCCCGTCATTACCCACCGCCAGCACGAAATGCCCATCGGCACAGGCATAGACATCCTGCGGCTGCACGTTGGGGTGGCGGTTGCCCTGCCGGCTTGGGGTGGTGCCCCCCATCAGCCAGTTCATTGCCTGGTTGGACAGGAAGGCCGACATGACGTCGAGCATGGCGAGATCGATCGTCTCGCCGACGCCGGTGATGTTGCGGCGTTCCAGAGCGGCCACGATGCCGGTGGTGGCGTACATGCCGGTCATCAGGTCGACGACGGGCACGCCCACCTTCTGCGGCCCGCCGCCCGGCGCGTCATCACGCTCACCCGTGATGCTCATCAGCCCGCCCATGGCCTGGATGGCAAAATCATACGCTGCCTGTGAGGCGCGGGGGCCGGTTTGGCCAAAGCCGGTGACGGAACAATAGACCAGCCGCGGATTGAGGGCGCGCAGCGACGCCGCATCCAGCCCAAACCTGGCCAGCGCGCCGACCTTGAAATTCTCAACGCAGACATCGGCGGTGACGGCGAGCTGGCGGATGATGGCCTGGCCCTCGGCCTTGCCCATATCCACGGTGACCGAGCGCTTGCCGCGGTTGCAGGCCAGGAAATAGCCCGCGTCGCGGCCGCCTTCCAGAAAGGGCGGGCCCCAGCCACGGGTATCGTCGCCTTCGCCAGGGCGTTCGATCTTGATAACGTCGGCGCCCAGATCGGCCAGGATTTGTGTGCACCATGGCGCGGCCATGACGCGGCTGAGGTCGAGCACGCGGATGTGGGAGAGCGCGCCCTCAGGCATCGACAACAGTGGTCGCGACCATCGACGGTCGCTCGCAGAACGCCGCGTGCCATGTGGCCAGCTCGGGCCTGGCACCACGCCAATCGATGTCATCGAAGCGGAAATCGAGGTAGGACAGCGCGACAGCCAGGGTGATGTCGCCGATATCCAAGCGGCCCGCGGGCGGCAGGCGCAGGGCACCCAGCGCCGACTGCGTCTTGCAGCCGAATGCGAAGAGAATGCGCGCCGCCGGCTTCTCGCGCGTGCGCTCGTGACGGAACAGGATCAGCAGGTCGAGCAGCCCATTCAGCAGCGCGTGCCGCGTCAGCACCTCCCATTTGTCACCAGCGAAGAGCGCGCCGCCGGCCATCTCGTCGAGGTATTCACAGATCACCAGGCTGTCGAAGATCGCGCGGCCATCATCCAGCACCAGGGTGGGAATTTTGTTCAGCGGGTTGTCCGCCAGCAGGGCGTCGTTGATCTGCTCCATTCCCACCACGGTGCGCACCGTGCCGATCCGGTCCGCCAAGCCAAGCTCATGGGCGGCGACCATTACTTTGCGCACGAAGGGCGAGCGGGGGGACCAGTGCAGTTTCATGGCGTTCCTTGAATTTTCTGGGGCCAAGCTTGTGGCCTATCCACCGCGCGTGGCAAGCCGGATATCAGTGCGCACGATGTCGCCGCGATAGATGCCTCCAGCCACCAGCATCACCATGTCCTTTTGATTGACCGCCGCGCGGCGCACCTGCGCGACCAGCGCGCCGAGCCTCCCTCCTGCAGACCCAGCCGCGCCAACAAAGCCCAGCACCCACCGCGGATCGGCAATGGCATTTCGCGCAGGCCCTCCCCGGCTGCCACACCCCCGCTCGCGCCGCGGGCGGGATGGGCGGCTGGATGGGGCGCGCCACGTCGCTGCGGGTGAAGTCGATCTGGCCTCGCATGGCCTGCCCGCCTATAATCAGAGTGGCGCCACGACAGGGCTTTTGGGGGAGCAGAACGATGGATCTCCGTTTCGCGCCCTGGCCGGCGGGCATCGAGCCTGCCGTGCCGATCGAAGGCTACCCCAACACCTTCACCCACACCCCCGCCGCGCCGCCCGTCATCCGCCCCCTGACCCGCACGGAGCGCACAGCGCCGCGCAGCCTGCATCTCAAATTGCCCTGCGGCGACGAGAACCTGGCCGTCATGGGCCCCGGCCGCATGGCGCAGGGCCAGCTCATCCACATCGCCGGCCGCGTGCTGGATGAGGATGGCCGCGGCATTGCGCATGCGGTGGTCGAGTTGTGGCAGGCCAATGCCGGCGGCCGCTACCGCCACCCGATCGACACGCGCGACGCGCCGCTGGACCCGAACTTCGTGGGCAACGGCCGCGTGCTGACCGACGCGCACGGCCATTACGCGTTCTTCACCATCAAGCCCGGTGCCTATCCCGTGCCCGTGCCGGCGACCTGGTGGCGGCCGCCCCATGTGCACTTCTCGGTGCTCGGCCCAGCGACGCTCAGCCGCCTGGTCACCCAGATGTACTTCCCCGGCGACCCGCTGAACGGTTACGACCGCATCCTGCAATCGGTGCCCGACGCGGCGGCGCGCGACCGGCTGGTGGCGCGCATGCTGCCGCCGGTGGAGGCCGGGCCGGGCTGGCTCGGCTTCCACCACGACATCGTGCTGCGCGGCCGGTTGGCGACGCCGGTGCTGCCATGAAGCGCGAGCACGACGATGGCCGCGGCATCGCGCCGGGCGACGATGGCTTCGCCATCGCGCCGATGTCCGAACACACCATCGGTCCCTTCTTCCCGCAGAACTTCTTCCGCGCAGGCGACAACGACCTGCGCCGCCGTACCCCCGATGCCGCGCCCAGCGCCCGCGGCCAGGCCATCACCCTGCATGGCCTGGTGCTCAGGCAGGGCGGCACCCCTTGCGTGAACATGGTGCTGGAAGCCTGGCAGCCCGACGCGGCCGGCCGCTTCGACCACCCGGCCGACCCTGAAGCGCATCTGGCCGACCCTGATTTCCTCGGCTGGGGCCGCGCCTGGACCGATGCGGAAGGCCGCTATTCCTTCATCACCCTGATGCCCGGCGGCTATGACGACCGCGCGCCGCACATCAACCTGGCCATCATGGGCGCCGGGCTGATGCGCACGGCACGCACCACCGTCTTCTTCCCCGGCGACCACGCGGCCGACCCGGTCATGCAAGCCGTCCCGCCCGCCGCCCGCCCCCGCCTGGTGGCCCGGCCGGACGGCGAGCACCGCTTTCGCTTCGACGTGATCCTGCACGGCGACGCGGCGACCGAGACGCCATTCTTTCAGGACTGAGAAAAGCCGATCAGCGCCGCCGCGGTGGCCGCCGGCTGCTCGGGCAGTAGGGCATGGCCAGCGCGCGGCACGATTGTCAGCTCGGCCCGTGGGCCCATGGCGGCACGCAGCTCCTCGAGCGAAGGCGGCGGCGAGATCGTGTCCTCCGCCGCCGCGACGTATAACAGCCGCGTGCGCTCGGCGGCGCGCAGCCAGGCCCGCTCAGTCGTCGCAATCGTCGCCTCGCGCTGCATCCGCGCGACGTCGGGGTGCCAGCCCGCCAGCCACACGCGCGGGTCGTTGCCCGGGGCGAAATAGCCGGCTTGCAGATGCTCCAGCCGCTGCGCGTCGGTCAGGCTCATGTCGAAGCTGCCATCGATCCACACCCGGGTGCGGGCATTCGCCTCGGTGGTGACGGAAGCGGCCAGAATGGCGATGGCGCGCACCTGTTCGGGCCGGTCATGCACCAGCACCCGCGCAACCCAGTTGCCGAAGGCGTGACCGACCAGCAGCACGCGGCCGGCCCGCTCGGCCTCGATCACGGCGGCCACGTCAGCCGCCAGGTCGTGCAGCGTCAGCCCCGCCATCTCGCCGCGGCTGCGGCCGATGCCGCGCGGCTGCGGCCGGATGCAGCGGAAGCCCGCCTGCACCAGATAGGCCACCACAGCGTCATAATCCCCGGCGCCACGCCCCAGCGACGGCAGCAGCACCATCGCCGGCCCGTGCGCCGGCCCGTCCAGATGGACCTCGATCCCGGCGCCGATGCGCTCGACCATGCGACTTTCGCTCATCCGCCCAGTGTTATGGCCCTGGGCGGGCTTGTCGAGCTAGGCTTCGTCCATGCCCATCACCTACGATGCCATGAAGCGGATCACCGCCGACCTCTATTCCTGGTCGCTCCGGAAGGTGCCCGACGATACCAAGGTGGCGCTGGCCCGCGCCCGCGACGCCGAGACCAACCAGGTCGCGCAGCGCACGCTCGACATCATGCTGAAAAGCGCCATCGCGGCCGAGACGTCCGACCGTTTCGTCTGCTCCGACAGTGGCGTGCCGGTCTATGCCATCGGCCTGGGCACGCGCATCACCATCGATGGCGACATCAAGCAGGCGGTGGTCGACGGTTTTTCGGAACTGGTGGAGACCATCAGGCCGCCGCTGCTGAAACACGTCACCAACCCGCTGACCAATGAGCGCGGCTACCACGGCCGCGACATGCCGATCATCTCCTGGGACATGATCGGCGGCGCGGATTATGTCGACATCACCTGCCAGCCGAAGGCGCTGGGCTCCGGCCGCTGGGCGGCGCTGGAGATCTTCTCCTTCCCATCGCTCGCGCGGATCGAGGAATACGTGATGGAGTGCGTGCTGAAGGCGGGCTCCCAGCACTGCCCGCCGGTGGTGATCGGCGTGGGCATCGGCGGCAGCTTCGGCCATTGCGCCAAGATGGCCGAATACGCGACCATGCGGCCAATGCTCAGCCGCAATCCCGACCCCACGGTCGCGGCCATGGAGGCACGGCTGCTGGCCGCGACCAACCTTACCGGCTTCGGGCCGATGGGCACCGGCGGCGATACCACGGCGCTGGCGGTGCATGTCGAATACGCGTCCGGCCACGGTTTCACCCCGGTCGCCGTTGCGTTCAACTGCTGGATCAACCGCCGCACCCGGGCCCGGCTGCACGATGATGGCCGGGTGGAGCGGCTGGAATGATCCGGGTGGCCCTGCCGGCGTCGCGCGACACCATCCGCGCGCTGCGCGCCGGCGACATGGTGCTGGTGGATGGCGAGATCACAATCACGGCGGGCCTGCCGACAATCCAGCGCCTGGTGGAATGCGCCGCCGGCACGCGCCGCCTGCCACGGCCACTGGACGGTGCGGCGCTGTTCCACCTGGGCAGCTACAGCCAGGAGACGGCGGATGGTGGGCTGGAAATCCTCTACATGAACCCCACCACCAGCACCCGCTTCAACCCGCTGATGCCCGGCCTGATCCGCCATTTCGGTCTGAGCATGGTGGGCGGCAAGGGCGGGCTGGATGCCGAATGTGCGGCGGCGATGGCGGAAGTCGGCTGCGTCTACCTCTCCTTCCTGGGCGGCGGGGCGGAGCTGCACACCGCCGCGATCCGCGAAGTCGTATCGGTGCACTGGTCCGACCTGGTGGCGCACTACCGGCTGGTGACGTTGCGGGTCGAGGGGCTGGGGCCGCTGACGGTGGGGATCGATGCGCAGGGCGGCAATCTTTACGCCGATCTGGCAGCGCAGGCGGCGGCGAAAATGCCAGGGATCCTGGCCGGGCTTGAAGCGCAGCGCCGCGAGCAGGCTTGAGAAGCCCGCAGCTGGTGCGAGGGCAGGCTGCGCCCTGCCGCCTGGGTGGGCGCACCACTGGGCGCACCAGGGGGCGCACCAGGGGGCGCACCAGGGGGGGGCGCACCAGGGGGGGCGCACCAGGGTGGGGCACCGGCGGGCGGACCCCGGGTTAGGCCTGGCGATGCCGTATGGAAACCGGCGGCCGTTGGCAAGCGCTGCCAAAAGCCGACTGCAGGGCGTGGCTGGCCTGCATGAAGTGCCGCCCTACGGCAGCGCGGTCCTGCGGGACCGGGGACCAGCGCCCCTGTCGGCATCACCGCCAGTCGATCGGCACGGGGTAATCCACCCGCATGAAGCACAGTCCTTCGGGCGGCGCGGTCTGGCCGGCTTGTGCCCGGTCGCGGCTTTCCAGCACCTGACGTGGCCACCCCACCGGGCGTCGGCCGCGCCCCACCTCCGCCAGTGTTCCGGCCAGGTTGCGGATCTGGTGGTGCAGAAAGCTGCGCGCCTCCGCCTCGATCACCACTTCATCGCCGGCGCGGGTGACGCGGAGCTGCTCCATCGTCCGCACCGCCGACGCCGCCTGGCAGCTGGCGGGGCGATAGGCGGTGAAGTCGTGCTGGCCCAGCAGCGTGGCGGCGGCCTCCGCCATGGCCCCGGCATCCAGCGGCTGGGGCACGTGCCATACCCGACCAGCATCCAAGGCCGGGCGGGTTTGCCGGTTCAGGATGCGGTAGCGGTAGGCCCGCTGCACGGCCGAGAAGCGGGGCGACCAGCCCGCCACCGCCAGCGCCGCGCCCCGCGCCACCACCGGCCAGGGCTTGAGGTGAAAATTCAGCGCCATGCGCAGCCTTTCCGGCGGCAGGGCGGCGGCGACGTCCAGCGTCACCACCTGGCCCCAGGCATGCACGCCCGAATCGGTGCGGCCCGCCGCCACCGCCACACCATTTTCGCCGCCGTTCAGTGAGGCGGCGGCCTCCTCCATCACCTGCTGCACCGAGGGGCCGTTGGACTGCCGCTGCCAGCCCTGGAAGGCGGCGCCGTCATATTCCAGCAGCAGGGCATAGCGGGTCACGGCAGCGTGTTGCCGCGAAGGAAGTCGGCCACCGCCATGGCGGGGCGGCCCGGCCGCTGCACGCGCAACAGTCGCAGCACGCCCTGGCCACAGGCGACGATGCCCTGGCCGGAGCCGGCGGGGCCCTGGCCGGGGCCGGCGGGTCCGTGGCCGGGCCCAGCGGGGCCGTGGCCGGGGCCAGCGATGCCCTGACCGGGGCCGGCGGGGCCGTGCTCCGCCACCGCATCCAGCACGCGAATGACCTCGCCATTCCAGGCGAACCAGGCGCCGGGCCAGGGGTTCATCGCCCGCACCCGCCGCTCCAGCGCGGCCGCGGGCTGCGACCAGTCCAGCGCGCCATCCGCCTTGGTCAGCCGGGTGGCGTAGGTCACGCCCGCTTCAGGCTGCGGCAGTGGCGCCGGCCGCTCGTCCAGCGCGCGCAGGATCAGCCGGGCGCCCAGGGCGCTCAGCGTGTCGTGCAATTCGGGCGTGGTGATGCGCGGGCCCATGGGCACCGCCGCGCGCAGCAGCATCGGCCCGGTATCCAGCCCCTCCTCCATGCGCATGATGGTGATGCCGCTTTCGGCGTCGCCCGCCAGCACGGCGGCGTGGATCGGCGCCGCGCCGCGCCAGCGCGGCAGCAGCGAGGCATGGATGTTCCAGCACCCCAGGCCCGGCGCGTCGAGCATCGGTGCGGGCAGGATCAGTCCATAAGCGGCGACGACCGCGACATCGGCATGCAGGGCGGCGAAGGCGACGTGTTCGGCCGCATCGCGCTTCACCCGTGCCGGGGTCCGCACCGGCAGGCCCAGATCGAGCGCTGCCTGATGCACCGCGCAGCGCGTCTCCCGCTGCCCGCGGCCGGCCGGCCGCGGCGGCTGGGCTTAAACGCAGACGACCTCATGCGCGCCGGCCAGGGCGTGCAATGCGGGCACGGAGAATTCGGGGCTGCCCATGAAGATGACGCGCATGGGTCATGCCATCCCCCACCAGCCGATCGAGGGCAAGGCCCCTGGCCGCAGGCGCCCGCGGAACCGCTCACTCGCCGATGGTCAGCAACGCGCGCGCTCCTGAAATAACCCATAAACAGCAGGTACATCCACACCCAGGCGCGCCCGGCGCTAAGCTGGCCGGTGCCGCTTGCGCAGGCCCTAGACCAGCAGCGCCGCCATTACCCCTTGGCGCCGATCAGATGCCCGAAGCGCGCCGCCTTGGTCGCCAGATAGCCATCGTTCACGCCGTTGCCCTCGAACTCATGGCTCTCCCGACCCACGACATCGATGCCGCAGACGGCCAGCGATGCCAGCTTGTCGGGGTTGTTGGTCAGCAGCCGGACGCGGCCGATGTCAAGCTGCCGCAGCATTTCCGCGGCCACCAGGAAGTTGCGCTCATCGGCGCCGTAACCCAGCGCGCGGTTGGCATCGAGCGTGTCCAACCCGGCATCCTGCAGGCTGTAGGCGCGCAGCTTGTTGACCAGGCCGATGCCGCGGCCTTCCTGCGCCAGGTAGAGCAGCACGCCATCGCCATGCTCCGCCATCTTCTTCAGGGCGCCACGCAGCTGCGGCCCACAGTCACAGCGCAGGCTGCCCAACAGGTCGCCGGTGAAGCATTCGGAATGGATGCGGGTCAGCGGCGTGCCGCCGGCCGCCGCGTGCGCCACCGGGTCGCCCACCAGGATGGCCAGGTGTTCAATACCACCATCGGCGGCGCGGAAGGCGATGATGCGGGCCTCGGGCACATCCTCAAGCGGCACCCGCGCCTCGGCCACCTGGCGCAGGGTGGTGGCGGCGCTGGGCGGGTAGGCGTCGATGTCGGCGGCGTTGACCATCGCCAGCCCCTGCCGGACGGCGAGCCCGACATCCCCCGCTGGCGCCGCGACCAGTGCGGGGAGCAGCCGGGCGAGCTTGGCCAGCGCGAGCGCATGCGGCGCCAGGGCGGGTACCGCGACCCGCTCGGGCGTCTCCGGCAGCAGGGTCTGCGCTGTCGGATCGGCCAGGGCCCGCAGATGGTCGGGCCGCAGGAGGGCTTCGGCCAGGCGCAGCGCCACCGCGCCCTCCTCCGGCGCGGCCAGCGGGACCGGGCGGGCAAGGACGGTGGCTGCACGCACCGGCGACAGCAGCAGCACCGGCGGCGCCAGAGACGCCGCGAACAGCTCCCGCAGCCCCTCGGCGCCAACGGTTTCTGCCGCTGCCACCAGCAACCCACCCGCGGGCCCGCGCAGCAGCACGGGGGTGCCGCGGCGCAATTCGGCGATGGCGCGGTGGACGGCGCGCATCGCCAGGACCGCCGAAGCAGGCGCGGCGGCCTCGGTAACATGTGATTGGGAGAGGGAAAGAGGCATACGTCGCATTCCATTCATGCACGGACCGTGGCCCTGATTAGTAGGACTCTGGGCCTGAATTATGGCGGTCACCCGTCAGCGTCACTCATGTGGGATGCCTTCCGTTTCCGTAAATAGGTAAGCGCCGCCCGGCCGCCGCTACCGAAAGAGCTAACGGAGAAGGTATCTAGGTGCTAAGTCCGTGAGTAAGGGTTTCAATCCGTGGTTGACCCCCCGTGAGACGGCTGACAACTGACGCGCGACAGGAGTTCCGCATGGCATCGCCCCGCCCAATTCTGATTATTGACGACGACGCCGCGGTTCGCGAAACGCTCCTCGAACAATTGGCGCTCGACGGCGAATTCGCCCCGGCCGCTGCCGATTGCGCCAAGGCGGCGAGCGCCATGCTGGACGGTGAGAACGCCCGCTTCGATGCGATTGTCCTGGACATCGGTCTGCCCGACGCCGACGGCCGGGAATACTGTGCTCAACTGCGGCGTAGCGGGATTTCGATCCCCATCATCATGCTGACCGGCGCCGATGCCGAGCAGGATGTCGTGCGCGGCCTCGACAGCGGCGCCAACGATTATATCGCCAAGCCGTTCCGCCTTAATGAGTTGGTGGCGCGGTTGCGGGCACAGCTACGCGTGTTCGACAGTTCGGAACACGCAGTGTTTACCATCGGTCCATACCTTTTCCGCCCGGCCACCAAACAGCTGGTGGAGAATGCGAGTGGCAGGAAAATACGCCTAACCGAAAAGGAAGCGGCGATTCTGAAGTTTCTCTATCGGGCCGGCGGCAAGCCGGTGCCGCGGCAAACCCTGCTGAACGAGGTGTGGGGCTACAACAGCGCCGTCACCACCCACACGCTGGAGACGCATATCTACCGGCTTCGGCAGAAGATCGAGCCCACGCCTAACGACACCCGCCTGCTGCTGACCGAGGGTGGCGGCTACCGGCTGGAGATCAAGGCCATGGAAGTGGCCGCCTGAGGCATCAGCGTGCGGCGGCGGTGACCGCCGCCTCGAGCTCGGCCAGCTGCACGGCGCCGGGGATGATGACGTCCCCGATCACCAGCGCCGGGGTGCCCTGGATATCCAGGGCCCGGGCCAGAGCCAGGTTGCCCTCGATGCGCCTGGTGATGGCGCCGTCATCCATCTCCCGCCGCAACCGTGGCCAGTCCAGCCCGGCGCGCTCGGCCTCGCGCCGCAGCACCGTCTCCGACAGCTCCTCGCGCACACGCATCAGGCCTTCATAGAGGATCGGGTACTTCCCCGTGCGCTGCGCCACCAGCAGGGCGCGGCTGGCCAGCACGCTGTTCGGGCCCAGGATCGGCAGGTCCTTCAGCACCAGCCGCACCTCGCGGTTGCGCCGCAGCAGCTCCTCCATCGTCGGGTGCAGCGTCTTGCAGTAGCCGCATCGGGCATCGAAAAATTCGACCACGGTGACACGGCCGTTGGGGTTGCCCCGAACCGGGTCGGCGGGGTCGCGGAACAGTTGGTCGGCATTCTGCCGGATCGCGGTGCGTTGGGCGTCTGCCCGGCTTGTCTCCTCGGCCGCCTCCATCGCGACCATGGCGTCGCGCAGGATGGAAGGGTCCTCACGCAGCGCGCGGCGCAGGATGCCCAACACTTCGGCGCGCTGCTCCTCGCTGAGGCCCTGGGCATGGGCGGCGATGGCGGCCAGGCTGGCGGCGAAGGCGCGGCGAAACATGGGTGCGGTCTCCTCTTGATCTGCGCTGTTCTGGCACGACGCTGCCCTGATACCAGCCCGGATACCAGCCCGCATGTTGCGGGGGGGTGGGAAGGCGTCTATCCGGCTTCGTCCGCGATATCCGGGAAGTCTGTGCCTTCATGAAACTGCTCCGCCCCCTCATTCCCGGCCTGGCCGTGCTCGCTCTGGCGGGCTGCGACACGGCGCGCTCCCTGGTCGGCGCCCCGGCGGGCCCGCCGGCGGGCGAGCAGGGCTTCGTCCGTGGATTTCTGGGCGGGGTGGCGGCGGAGGAGCCGAGTGCTGCCGCCGCAGCCCGCGCGGTGCTCAGCGCCGGCGGCACGGCGGCCGACGCGGCGGCTGCGGCCGGCTTCGCGCTGGCGGTGACGCTGCCGTCGCGCGCCGGCCTGGGCGGTGGCGGCGCCTGCCTAGTCTACCACCCCAGGCGCGAGGCCCCGGAGGCGGTGGTCTTCATGCCCGGCGCACGGCAGGGCGGGCTTGGCAATGCCGACCGGCCGGCCGCGGTGCCGCTGATGGCGCGCGGGCTGTTTGCGCTGACGACACGGATGCAGGGCGGCCGGCCTTTCGAGGAAATCGTCATCCAGGCCGAGCAGCTGGCCCGGTTCGGCGTGCCGATGTCACGCGCGCTGGCCGCCGACATCGCGGCCGTGGGCGCACCGTTGCTGGCCGACCCCAACCTCCGCGCCATTTTCACCCGTGCCGATGGCAGCCCGGTGCCGGTGGGCGAGCGCTTCACCAACACACCGCTCGCCGGCACGCTGACCAGCCTGCGCTCGCTGGGCGTGGGCGATCTACACCAGGGCGGCCTGGCGCGTGGAATGGTCGACGCGGTGCCGCTCGCCGGCGGCGGGGCGATGACCCTGGCCGAGCTGCGCGCCGCCCTTCCCACGACCTTGCCCGCGATCATCGAGACTTCAAGCGGCGGCGATCGGGTGGGCTTCCTGCCGCTGGATGGCGGGTTGGGCGCCGCGGCAGCGTTTCGCGCGCTGCGCGCCGGGCAAGGCGTCGCGGAGGCGCAGGCGCGCGGTCTCTCGGTGGCCCAGGCGGTACGGTCGGGCGCCGGCGGCGATGCGGCGACGCTGTTGGCGCGTACAGACCTGCCGGGCGGTGCCCTGGGCGCCGTGCCGGCCAGCACCGGGCTGACCGTGTTCGATCGCGAAGGCGGCGCGGTAAGCTGTGTCTTCACCATGAACAACCTGTTCGGCACCGGCCGGGTCGCGCCTGGCACCGGCGTGCTGCTGGCGGCCGCGCCCAACGCAGGTGCGGTGCAGCCCCCCCTGCCTGCGGCGGCGATCGCCTACAACCCGACGCTGCGCGCCCTCCGGATTGCGGTGGCCAGCAGCGGCCAGCAGGCGGCGCCGATGGCCGTGGCCGGGCCACTGGCGGCGCATCTGCTGCGCGGCGCTTCGCCGGGCGAGGCAGTGGCGGCCGGGCCCGCGCCGGGGCGGACGCAGCTGGGCGTCTGCCCGCGTTACCTGCCCGGCCGCCCGGCGGAATGCCAGGCGGTGAGCGACCCGCGCGGCTTCGGCGTGGCGCTGGGCGCGGTGGAATGAAGGTCGGGCGCGGGGCGTCCGCACCGCCCTTCCTGGTCATGGACGTGATCAAGGCGGCCAATGCCCAGGCGGCGGCGCTGCCTGCGGGTGCCCCGGGCATCCTGCGCATGGAAGTTGGGCAGCCCGCAACGGGTGCGCCGGCCGGTGCGGTTGCGGCGGCGATGGCCGCTTTGGGCGCGCGGGCGCCGATGGGCTACACCGAGGCATTCGGCCTGCCCTCGCTGCGGCGGCGGATCGCGCGCCATTACGCGGACCATTACGGCCTGGCGGTCGACCCGGCACGCATCGCGGTGACGGTCGGCGCCTCCGGCGCCTTCCCACTGGCCTTCCTGGCCGCCTTCGACCGGGGCGACCGGGTGGCGATGGCGGCACCCTTCTACCCGCCCTACGCCAATATCCTCACCGCCCTTGGCATGCAGCCCGTGCTGCTGGAGTGCGGGCCGGAAAGCCGCTTTCAGCCGACCATCGCCATGCTGGAGGCGCTGGACCCCCGGCCGGAGGGGCTGGTGGTGGCCAGCCCCTGCAACCCCGCCGGCACCATGCTGCATCCGTCCGAACTGGCCGCCATCGCGGCATGGTGCGACCGCCATGGGGTGCGGCTCATTTCGGATGAGATCTATCACGGGCTAAGCTGGGGCAGCGTGGCGGAGGCCAGCGCCGCCGCGTTTTCGCCCAGCGCGGTGGTGGTGAACTCCTTCTCGAAATACTGGTCGATGACCGGCTGGCGCGTGGGATGGCTGCTGCTTCCCGAAGACCTCGTGCGTCCGGTCGAATGCCTGGCGCAGAACATGTTCATCAGCGCGCCGCACATCGCCCAACTGACCGCCGAAGCCGCGATGGACTGCACGGCGGAACTGGAGGCCAACAAATCGCGCTACGCCGCCAGCCGGGCCGCACTGCTGGACGGGCTGCCGGCATGCGGCTTCACCGACATCGCGGCGGCCGATGGAGCATTCTACTTGTGGTGCGGCATCAGCCGGCTGTCCAATGACAGCGTGGCTTTCGCCGCCGCGATGCTGGCGAGCGCCGGCATAGCCGCCACCCCCGGCGTGGATTTCGACCGCGGCCGTGGCCACCGCTACCTGCGGTTCAGCTATTGCGGCGGGGTGGCCGATATGCAGGCGGCCCCGGGGCGCCTGCGGGCCTGGCTTAGCAGCTGATCAGGCCGCCTGCGTCGACATCAGCGTCAGGCGCGGCGAGACGGCGGTCGTTCGCTGCAT
>JACMRO010000103.1 GCA_014376425.1 Rubritepida sp. | reverse complement strand
CCCGCGCCCGGCCGGTTCTCGCCCAGTCGGGTTGGGCCCGGGCGCTGGGTCAGCCCCTCAGCCAGGGTGCGGGCGGCGATGTCGGTCGTGCCGGCGGGGGTGAAGCCGACGACCAGGCGGATGGACCGGGTCGGTTGCCATTGCGCGGCGGCGGGCAGCGCCAGGGTGGGGGCGGCGAGCAGGGTGCGGCGGCTGAACATGTTGGCGTCCTTAGGTTATTCGGCGGTGATCCCGGCGTCGCGGATTACCGCGCGCCATTGCGCGGTCTCGGCGGCGATGAAGCGGGTGAATTCGGCCGCTGTGCCGCCCATGGCGGAGACACCGATGCCGGCCAGCCGCGCAACCACGGCGGGCTCGGCCAGCAGTGCGTTCGACGCCTGATTGAGGCGCTCGACAACAGCGCCCGGTGTGCCGCGCGGTACCTGCAGCCCGTACCAGACCGTGGCGGTGAAGCCGGGCAGCGTCTCGGCGAAGGTGGGCACATCGGGCAGCGCCGCGGCGCGCGCGGCGCCTGTGCTCGCCAGCGGCCGCAGCAGCCCGTCGCGCACCAGGCCGATGCCGGTCGAGATATTGCCGAAGGCGATGGAGATGCGCCCCGCCACCAGCTCATTCAGCATCTGGCCACCGCCGCGATAGGGGATGTGCAGAATGTCGATGCCCGCCCGGTGCGCCAGCATCGCACCTGTCAGGTGCAGGCTGCTGCCGGCGCCGCTGCTGCCATAGGTCAGCGCGCCAGGCGCGGCACGGGCGGCGGCGATGAATTCGGGCAGGCTGCGCCAGGGTGCCGCGCTGGCCACCGTCGCCACGTTGGGCAGCGCGAACAGGCCGCCGACCTCGGCCAGCGCGTCACCCGGATGCGCCAGGGCGGGGTAGAGGAACTGGTTGGTCGCCGCGGTGCCGATCGAGGCGAAGAACAGGCTGTGGCCATCCGGCTCGGTTTTCGACGCCATGTCGGCGGCGACGGCGCCGGCGGCACCGGGACGGTTGTCGACCAGCACCGCCTGGCCAAGCGTCGCGGCCAGGCGTTCGGCCGTCATCCGGGCCAGCGTGTCGGTCGTGCCGCCGGGTGGGAAGGGCACGATGAGGCGCAGCGGTCGGGTCGGCGCCCAGGATGACGGCGGGTTCGACGCCGAAGCCTGGACCGAACCCTGGACCGAACCCTGGACTGAACCCTGGGCAAAGGCAGGCAGCACCAGCGCCAGCGCGGCGCGCCTGGTCATCACGGCCATTTCGGTTTCCTGGGCGATTTCCTGCCCCCTTTATCTGTCCGGGGTGTCACCAAAGCCTGCCTTGATGCGTTGTCCGAATCAAGCGCCTGACCGGCTGCCAAAACCGCCACATTTGGGGCGCCAATACGCCCTCTACGGCGTCAACGAGACAGTCCGCGGGGCTGCGACGGAGAGACTGCATGAAGTTCATCAGGCTGTATGCCCGCGTGTTGAAGCTCCTGGCCGCCGACCGCCGGGTGGCCATCGGCCTCGCCCTGTCCGCCGTGTTGCTGGCCGGGCTGCAATTCGTCGAGCCGATCATCTTCGGCCGCGTCATCGACCTGCTCACCCGTTCCGACCGCATGACCGATGGGGCGGTTTGGGCCGAGGCGCTGGGCCTGCTGGTGCTATGGGCCGGAGTGGGGCTGACCGGCATCGCCAGTAACGTGGCAGTGTGCCTGCTGGCCGACCGGATGGCGCACCGCAATCGCCTGGTGCAGATGAGCCGCTTCTTCGAGCATGTGTTGAGCTTGCCGCTGGCCTTCCATGGCGACGTGCAGTCGGGCCGGCTGATGAAGGTGATGCTGGTCGGCTCGTCCAACCTGTTCGGCACCTGGCTCGCCTTCTTCCGTGAACATCTGATGACCTTCATCGGCGCGCTGGTGCTGCTGCCGCTGACGCTTTTCCTGAACTGGCGGCTGGCGCTGCTGCTGATTGCCCTGGTGGTCGTCACCACCATCGTCACCACCCTGGTCATCCGCAAGACCTCCGAGGCGCAGGAGCAGGTGGAGCGTTTGCACACCCAGCTCGCCGGCAACGCGCAGGACGCCCTGAGCAACGTGATGGTGGTGCAGAGCTTCACCCGCATGCGGGCGGAGACGCGCGCCTTCTCCGACATCATGACCCAGGTGCTGGACCACCAGTTCCCGGTGCTGAACTGGTGGGCGGTGCTGAACGTGCTGACGCGCGCCGCCGCCACCGTCACAACCATCGCCATCTTCATCTTCGGCACCGTGCTGCACCTGCGCGGCCAGGCCACGGTGGGCGAGATCGTCACCTTCATGGGCTTCGCGGCGTTGCTAATCGGCCGCATCGAGGGCGCGGTGGGCTTCATCTCCCACATGCTGTTCCAGGCGCCGTCGCTGGAGGAGTTCTTCGCGGTGATGGAGAGCCGCAGCTCGGTGCCCGAAAAGCCCGACGCGCTGGACCTGCTACGCGCCGAGGGGCATGTGCGGTTCGACAATGTGGGCTTCGCCTATCCCGGCGGCGGCCGCATCCTGAGCGCGGTGGATTTCGACGCGCCGCCCGGCCGCACCATAGCACTGGTGGGCCAGACCGGCGCCGGCAAATCCACCGCCATGGCGCTGCTGCAGCGGCTGTGGGACCCCGTTGAGGGGCAGGTGACGCTGGATGGCCACGACCTGCGGGATATCTCGCTGGACAGTCTGCGCCGCAACGTCGGCGTGGTGTTCCAGGAGAGCATGCTGTTCAATCGCACCATCCGCGACAACCTGCTGGTCGGCCAGCCCGGCGCCACGCAGGAAGAGGTTGAGCAGGCCTGCCGGATGGCCGAGGCGCATGACTTCATCATCCGCCAGCCGCACGGCTACGACACCATCGTGGGCGAGCGCGGCGCCTCCCTTTCGGGCGGCCAACGGCAGCGCCTGGCCATCGCCCGCGCGCTGCTGAAAGACCCGCCTGTGTTGATCCTGGACGAGGCGACCTCCGCGCTGGACGCCGCCACCGAGGCACGCGTGCAGAAGGCGCTGAAAGCGCTGATGCTGGGCCGCACCACCTTCATCATTGCCCACCGGCTGTCCACCGTGCGCGAGGCGGATGAGATCCTGGTCTTCGAGAATGGCGCGGTGGTCGAGCGCGGCGGGTTTGATGAACTGGTGCAGAAGGATGGCCGCTTCGCCGAGTTGGTGAAGACGCAGCTGATGACCAGCAACCCAATCCCGACGCCGCAGACCGTGACGGCCTAACGAGATGCTGCGGCGCACTGTCACATTGCCACGACCCGCCGGGTTTTGCTTGTAAAACCGCCGGGCAGGGCGCCACCATCGATGCCTTATGGAGGAGACGCGCATGATCGCCAGTATCCTGAAAACCAAGGGCGCCCAGGTGATGTCGGTGGCGCCGGATGATTCGGTGGCATCCATCACCCGCACCCTGGCGCAGCACCGCATCGGTGCCTTGCTGGTGGTCGAGGCCGATGGCCACGTGCTTGGCATTGTCAGCGAACGCGACATCGTCCGCGCCATGGCCGGTGGCGGCGAGGCCACCTTCCGGATGACCGCGGGGCAGTTGATGACGCGGGTGCTGCACACCGTCACCCCCGACAGCAGCGTGCAGGAAGGACTGCAGCAGATTGCAGTCCGACGGGTGCGGCACCTGCCGGTGCTGGGGCATGACGGGCGACTCGTCGGCATGGTCTCGATCGGCGACCTGGTGAAGGCAAGGATCGCGGCGGCCGAATATGAGGCGGAAGAACTGAAGGCGTATGTCGCTACGGCCGGCTGACGGCCCTTGCCCGGCGGCGGGG
>JACMRO010000102.1 GCA_014376425.1 Rubritepida sp. | reverse complement strand
GTGGCGGGCTCGGCGCGGGCATAGGGGGCGAAGTCGCTGCGCACCCGTGGCAGGCGCGAATCGCTGGGCAGGCCGCGAACGAGGTTCTGCGCCACTGTCTGCTGCACCGCGCCGGCGACCGACACGCCCAAGCCCAGATCGACGCGGCCGCCGGCGGCCACGCCAAGCTGGTAGCGGATGCTGGCCTGCGGGTCGCCCAGCTGCAGGTTCAGCCGCGGCTCGATGCCCCAGCTCCAGCGCGGCCCAGCTGGGCGGAAGCCGCCGGGCTCGGGCATCGCCGCCAGCAGCGTGGCGCTGCCAGAGACCTCCTCGGCGCTGCCATCGCCTTCGGCCGCGGCCTCCAGCGCACTGCGCAACAGGATGATACGGCCGATGGTGGCGCCGTCGCGCTCGGCCACCAGGCGGATGCGTTCGACCTGGCCCGGCAGATGCGGCTGGGCCGCGCGGGCGACGCGCCCGGCCATCTGCGCCAGGCCGCGTGGCCGGCCGCCGGCCACCGTCACCACCGCCTCGTCACCGCGGATGTCGAGCCCGAGCGGGGTGAAGCCGGCCACCCGCATGGCCGGGAACAGCGCGGCGGCGACACTCTCGTTGGAATACTCCTCCACCGGCTCGGGCCGGGGCGCCATGGCGGGTGGCGCCACGCGGAACACCCGTGGTGGGTTCTGCGGGTCGAGCCGAAAACTTACCCGCACGACCGCATCGGTGCCGTGCACGAAGCTGGCGCCGACATCGAACCAGTCGCCCTGCCATTGCAGCCCGGCATTGAACCGGCTGGCGGCGCGGCCGCGCAGGCCGGTGGTGCGCGCCGGGTAGCCGCCGCGTTCGTCGCGCAGCGCATCGGCCGAGTATTCGACCTTCACCCGCAGGCCCGACAGCTCGCCCAGCGGTGTGCCGATCGCCGGCACGTTCCATTCCACGCCGCCGAACACGCCCACACGCGGCCCACGGAACAGGCCGGTGACGTTGGGCACGCCGCCCTGGCCCACACTGCGGGGCAGCGTGTTGAAGGCCAACAGGCCGAAGCCGAAGGGGTTTGGCAGGTCCGCCCCGGTCGATAGCCTACCCCAGCCCAGACCGAGACTCACGTCGAAATCCCAGAATCGCTTGCTGCCCACGATGTATTCGCCGGCGTAGATGCCGGTGCCGATCACGTCCTGCACGCCGATCGCCAGCGCCGGGCGCCAGTCATTCTCGCTCCAGACGCGGGCGCGCAGGTCGAAGGCGCGGTCGGTGGTGGTGCCGCGGCCGGTGGTGCCGTTGAGGCGGTCGGTCAGGCGGAAGGTGGCTTCCAGCCAGGGCAGCGCCTGCCAGTCGATGTAGCTGAAGCGACGTTGGCGGCGCTGCGAGACGCCGGCATCGACCACGCCATCGGGGCGCATGCGCGCGGTGCGGGTCTCCAGCAGGCCGATGCCGCCAAAATTGGAGCCGGAGGGTTCGATCTCATCGGCGGCATGCGCCGGGATGGTGGCCAGCATCAGGGCAAGCAGATAGCCGACGAACGTCCCCCGCCCCACCCTGGCCGGGCCCGACCCGGCCATCGCAACCCTCACCGCCCGCCATTGCGGGTGATGACCGCCAGCGCCGCCGCGGAGATCGCCATCTGGCTGAAGACCGTTGTCAGGTCGCGCAGTATTCCCCAATTTTCGAAGGGGCTCGGGTCCTGCGGCACGACGATGACCGACCCCGGCGGCACCGGCGGCCCGCCCGCCTGCCAGGCGCCGAGCCCCGCCGGGGTGGAGGTGCCGTTGGGCAGCACCACGAAGGCGCGGCCGCCATCGGCGAAGCGCTGCGGCCCGCCGGAAGCCCGCACATACTGGCCGGCC
>JACMRO010000101.1 GCA_014376425.1 Rubritepida sp. | reverse complement strand
ATCGTGCAGCGCCGCCGCCTGCCAGGCGAAGTGCAGCGCCGCCGGGACGAGCGCCAGCAGCGCCAGCGGGTCGTGGCTGGTGAGCCAGAACGCGGCGGCCCAGAGGGTGATGGCGAGCAGATAAAATCCCGCGACTCCGTATTGGGCGCGCGGGCCGAGCGCCCGCGCAGAGGATTTGATGCCCGCCATGGCGTCATCCTCGATGTCCTGCAGGGCATAGATCGTGTCATAACCGAGCGTCCACGCAACGCCGCCGGCGTAGAGCAGCGCCATTTGCGGCGCCGGATCGGCGACAGCGACATAACCGACCAGCGCGCCCCAGTTGAAGGTGAGGCCCAGCCACGCCTGCGGCCACCAGGTGATGCGCTTCATATAGGGGTAGGCGGCAACCAGACCGAGGCTGGCGAGCGCCACAAGTTGCGCCAGCGGGCGCAGTTGCAGCAGCACGATGAGACCGATCAGTGACAGCGCGACGGCGAAAATCAGGGCCTTGCGCACCGAAATCACGCCGCTGGCGACCGGCCGCGCGCGCGTGCGCTCGACTTGCGCGTCGAGATTGCGGTCGATGATGTCGTTCCAGACGCAGCCTGCGGCACGCATGACGATGCTGCCGAGGCCGAACCACAGGATCAGCGCCCAGTCCGCGACCAGGCCATCGGCAAGTGCGACACCCCAGGCGCAGGGCCAGAACAGCAGCCAGCTGCCGGCCGGCCGGTCGAGGCGCGCGAGGCGCGCATAGGGTTGAACGCCGATGGGGAGCGCGTCGATCCACCCGCGCTGCGCGTCCGGCGTCGGTTCCGGTGGGGATTTTGCTGTGCTAGCCACGTCGCTATGAGCGAAAAGCCAGTCAATCTGTCAACTACACCGCGTCTGCATGTGGCACAGCCGCTGGTACAAGGGGCATCGATTGCGCTGCCGCTGCCGCAATCGCATTATTTGGCGCAGGTCATGCGCCGGCAACCGGGGGATTTTGTGCGGTTGTTCGATGGTGCCAGCGGCGAATGGGCGGCGCGGCTGGTGTCGGTGGGTCGCAAGGCGGTGGTCGCGGTGGTGGAATCGCAGTCGGCGCCGCAGGAAATCACCGCCGATCTGTGGCTGTGCGCGGCGCCCTTGAAGCGCGATCGCTTCGATTGGGTGGCAGAAAAGGCCTGCGAACTCGGGGTATCGCGGCTGGTGCCGGTGGTGACGCAACGGACCAACATGGGCAAATTGAACCTCGATCGGTTGCGCGCGCACATGGTCGAGGCGGCCGAGCAGTGCGGGCGGACGGCGCTGCCGTTGGTAGCAGAGCCGGTTTCACTGGCGGACCTGCTGCGAAACTGGCCGGCGGGGCGGGCATTGGTGTTCGCCGATGAAGCCGGCGGCGAGTCGTTGGTGGGTGGCTGCGCGCGGGCGCCGGCGCCGGCAGGGGTGCTGATCGGGCCGGAAGGTGGGTTCAGCGATGGTGAACGTGCGGCGATTCGGGGGGTTTTGGGGGCAATTGCGGTGTCGCTGGGGCCGCGCATCCTGCGTGCGGACACCGCGGCGGCGGTGGCGGTGGGGGTTTGGCAAGCAGTGACGAGGGGTTGATCCCCCTCTCCCGCAAGCGGGAGAAGGGTTATTCCGCCGCCATCGCCAGCGCTGGTGCCCCTTGTGGCCCGCGGACCAGCGTGCCCGGCAACGCGCCGGTCATCACGCCATTGCGGAAGGTGACGACGCCGCTTTTGATCGTGGCGACATAGCCCACCGCCTTTTGCAGCAGGCGCTTGCCGCCGGCGGGGAGGTCGAACGCCATCCAGGGGGCGCCGAGTTTGAGCGCCTGCATGTCGATGAGGTTGATGTCGGCCAACATCCCCGGCAGCAATTGGCCGCGATCGTGCATGCCATACAGCCGCGCGGTGTCGCTGCACTGGCGCTTGATCGCCTGCTCGATGCTGATCCGGCCGCGCGTCCGGTCGCGGACCCAATGCTGGAGCAGATAGGTCGGCGAGGCGGCGTCGCAGATCGTCCCGCAATGCGCGCCGCCGTCCGACAGCGAGATCACCGTGTCGTCGCGCTCGAGCAGCCCCTGGACGAAATCGAGGTTGCCGTCGGCATAGTTGAGGATCGGGAAATAGATGAAGCCGGTGCCGTCGTCGGCCATCAGCAGATCGTAGGCCTGCTCGGCCCCGTCGACGCCGCGCGCTGCCGCCAGCGCGGCGATCGATTGCGCCGCAGTCGGCTCATAGTCGAAGTCCTCGCCCATCGCGAATTGCGCGCTGAAGCCCATCGCCACAGCGATCAGTAGCGCCTGCACGTCGGACTCCGGGAACACCGACGGCTCGCCGAGCATCCGCGCTTTGAACGCCGGGTCCCTGAGGCGGGCCAATTGCTGCTCCCACGGCAGGTCGGCGATCTCCTGCCACGCCGGGCGGAAGCGGAACGGGTGGACGGTGCCGCGCCACGCCATCAGGATGCCGGTGCCGCGTAGCGCGATCTGCGCGACGATGTTGGCCCCCTTGGCGTTCCATTCGGCGGTGGCGGCCATCTGCTCGACCCAGCTCATCTCCTTGGCGATCGACTGGAGCATCGCATAGGTCACCGGCAGGCCGGTCTCCTGGCTCAGTTCGCCCATCCAGTCGAATTCGTTCCACTCGCGCTTGAGGTCGGACGCCATCTCGAAGACGCCGTGGCCGACGCGGCCCATGGCGCGGCCGATGCCGATCAATTCCTCCTTCGTCGCCGTCGTGCCGGGGACGAGGACGCCGTCGATCGACTTGTGCAGCACCGTCCGTGACGTGGAGAAGCCGAGCGCGCCGGCACGCAGCCCTTCCTCGACGATCTGCGACATGCGCGCGATTTCATGCTCGGTCGGCGCTTCGTTGTTGGCGCCGCGCTCGCCCATCACAAAGGCGCGGACCGCGCCGTGCGGGACATGCGTGGCGACGTCGATGGTGGGCGGGCGCCTGGCCAGCGCGTCGAGATACTCGGGGAAGGTCTCCCAGTCCCAGGTCATGCCCTCGGCGAGTGCGGTGCCGGGAATGTCCTCGACGCCTTCCATCAGGCCGATCAGCCATTGGTGGCGGTCGGGCATGGCGGGTGCGAAGCCGACGCCGCAATTGCCCATGACCACGGACGTGACGCCGTGCCACGACGACGGGCCCATCTCCGAATCCCAGGTCGCCTGCCCATCGTAATGCGTGTGGATGTCGACGAAGCCCGGGGTGACCAGCTTGCCGCTCGCGTCGATTTCCTGGCGGCCCGGGGCGGCTACGGTGCCGGCTCCGGTGATCAGGCCTCCGTCGATGGCGACGCTCTGCCCGGTGATATAACTGGCGGCCGGCGAGGCGAGGAACAGGATAACGCTCGCCACTTCGGCCGGATCGCCCCAGCGCCGCATGGGCACGGATCTCAAAAGTCGCGTTTCATACGCCGGGTCAGCACGCATGGACGCGGTCATCCGTGTTGCGATAAAGCCCGGCGCCACCAGGTTTACGCGTACGCCGTCCAGAGCCCATTTATCGCCCAGCGCGCGCGTCAGTCCGAGCAGCCCGGCCTTTGAAGCGGTATAGGCAGGCGTTTCCTTCAACGACAGGAACGACGCCAGCGACCCGACATTGACGATGCTGCCACGGCTGGCCTTTAGCGCCGGGAACAGCCGCACTGATAGATCCATCACTGCGTTGAGGTTGATGTCGATAACGGCCTCGAAGGCTTCCTGGTCATACTCATTGGGTCGCCCGCTGCCGGCATTGTTCACGAGCACGTCGAGCACCGAGAAATGCGCCGCCAGCTCGGCTCGCGCTGCCGGTTGCGACAGATCGGACTGGAGATAGCTGACGCCATCGAGCGGTTGATCATAGTCGGCAAATCCAGCGCGCGTTCCCGTTACGGTTACATCCGCGCCAAGATCCCGCAGCGCGACCGCCGTGGCATGGCCGATGCCCTGGCTGCCGCCGGTAACCAGTACCTTCTTGCCAGTTGCCCAGTTCATGCTGAAATTCCCCCATCGATGACGATTGACGTGCCTGTAATGTAGCTGGCCAGCGGCGATGACAGAAACAACACCGCGCCGGCAATATCATCGGGCTCGCCGATACGGCCCAGCGGAACCTGCCGCTCGGTGGCGGCCAGCCTCTCGGCATCTTCCCAAGTGATCGCGGTCATCTTGCTGCGAACCAGCCCCGGCGCGACCAGGTTGACCCGGATGCGGTCGGCGGCAAAGGCTTGCCCAAGTGTCTTGGTCAGGGTGAGTAGCCCGCCTTTCGATGCCGAATAGGCCGGTTGGCCGATTGTGCCGCGAAAGCTGGCAACCGAGCCGATGAAAATGATGGAGCCCTGCCCTGCCTTCAAAACGTCGCGGAACTTGGTCGCCAATTGCATCGGGCCGGTCAGATTTGTGGCCAGCACATCGGCGAACGTGTCGATCTCGAACTCCTGCCGGCGATACGCGACCTTCGCCCCGGCGATGACCAACGCATCGAGCCGCTCGACACCGGGATCGAAAGACGCAACGGCATCGCGGTCGCCCTGGTCGAGGCGATGGTATTCCATACCCGCCAGATCACCATCGCTGCCAGCATAGTCAGCGGCGGCGGCGCGGGTGCCGGTGACGATGGTGCGCGCGCCGGCGGCGAGAAAGCCGCGCGCGCAAGCATTGCCGATGCCGGTCGATCCCCCTGTCACAACCACGGTCTTGCCGGAAAAGTCGAACCCGCCCAAGTGTCTCTCCTGTTTAGTGTTCGGAGTGTCGGCCATGGGACTGCTCGAAGGCAAGGTCGCGGTTGTGACAGGGGGGGGCCGCGGGCTGGGCCGATGCCACGCGCTGGCGCTGGCGGCGGCCGGCGCGCGTGTGGTGGTCAATGATCTGGGCGGCGGCTTGAATGGTGCAGGCGATGGCGACGCCGCCAATGCAGTTGCCGAGGAAATCCGCGACGCTGGCGGGCTGGCCGGCGGCCACCCTGGCCGCCGCCGCCGGTGGGCGGGGGGGGGGGGGGAGCATCGCGCGGGCGGCGGGGCGGT
>JACMRO010000100.1 GCA_014376425.1 Rubritepida sp. | reverse complement strand
TGGCCGCCGCGCTGCTCGTCGTGCTGCCGTTGATGAATTACCTTCGGATGCAGTCAGCGCATCGCGCCGTGCGGATCGGCCTGTCCATCGCCATGGGGCTGACTCTGCTGGCCACCGTCGGCAGTTATTCGCGCGGTGCCCTGTTGGGGCTGGCGGCGGTGACGATGCTGCTGTGGCTGCGAAGCCAGTCCAAGCTGGGCAGCGGCATCGTGCTGGTGGCGGCACTCGCTGCCGGCATCGCCTTCATGCCGCAGGGCTGGGTGGACCGGATGAATTCGATCGGTACCTACCAGGAAGACGGGTCCGCGACGGAGCGGCTGGTGCTTTGGGACATCTCCCTCAGGCTCGCGCTAGCCCGGCCGCTTACCGGCTCCGGCTTCACCGGCCCCTACCAGCGCGCCGTGGTGGACACGGTGGCGCCGGGCGGCCCCGCCCGCGCGGTGCACAGCATCTGGTTCGAATTCCTGGGCGAGCACGGCTTCCCCGCCTTTGCGGTCTGGCTTGGCCTGAGCATGGCCGGGCTTTGGCACAGTCTTCGATTGACCCGGCTAACCGCCGGGCGGCCTGAATTGTCCTGGGCGCATGACCTTGGCCGCATGTCGCAGGCCGCAATCGCCGGCTACCTGGTCAGCGGCACCTTTCTCTCACTGTCCTACTGGGATGCATACTGGACCATTCTGGTGGTGCTGGCCGCGTCGCATGGGCTGGTGGTGCGCGCGGTGGCCGGCTCCGTCGCGGTCGCCGGTGCCGGGATGGGCGATGGCTGGAGGGGCCGGCTCGGGCCTGCCACGGCCGGCGTTACATGAAGGGATCGCGCCGTGGATGGTCTGTATTTTCTTGCAATGCTCGGTGGAGTGGCCTGGCTGTGCTGGTGGCAGGGTCGCGCCAACGGCACCGAATGGTCGCCGTTCGACATGCGGCAGGGGAATGCTGTCGCCGATGAACCTCCTGCAGACAAGCGCAACCGCGAGCGCGCCGGACAGCCCACGACTGGACGACGTCTCGGCGCTGCCGCCGCTGCGGTTGCTGACCTTCAGCACGCTTTTCCCCAGCCCGGCGCGGCCCAACCATGGCGTCTTCGTCGAAAACCGCCTGCGGCACCTGCTCGCCGGCCGGGAGGCGACGGCCACCGTCCTGGCGCCGGTACCATGGTTTCCGGTCACACGGATCGGCGGCTGGTCGCGCCCGGCGCCGGTAGCCGCCCTGGAGCAGCGGCATGGCATTGCCGTGCATCATCCACGCTTCCTCGCCCTGCCTGGTATCGGGCTGTGGAGCACGCCCGCGATGCTCCACGCCGCCGCCCGCAGCTGGCTCCGGGCGCAGCTGGCGGCCGGCACGCGCTTCGATCTGATCGACGGGCATTACCTCTATCCCGATGGCGTGGTCGCGCTGAAGTTGGGGCGGGAATTTGGCCTGCCGGTGGTGCTGACCGCGCGCGGCTCCGACGTCAGCCAGCTTCCGGCCTATCCCGGGCCGGGCCGCGCCATCCGCCGTGTCATCGCCGGCGCCGACGCGCTGATCGCCGTCAGCGAAGGGCTGAAGGAGGGATTGGTCGCCCTGGGGGCCGCGCCGGAGCGGGTGACGGTGCTGCGCAACGGCGTCGATCTCGACCTGTTCCGCCCACCGGCCGACCGTGCGGCGGCGCGTGCGGCGCATGGCTTCGGCGATGAATTTGTATTGCTGTCGGTGGGCTTGCTGATCGAACGGAAGGGCCACGACCGCATCATCGCCGCACTGCCTGCGATGCCCGATTGCCGGTTGGTGATCCTGGGTGAGGGGCCGGAGCGGCAGGCGCTGCAGGCGCAGGCCGAAGCACTTGGCGTGGCCGACCGGGTGCAGATGCCTGGCGCCCAG
>JACMRO010000099.1 GCA_014376425.1 Rubritepida sp. | reverse complement strand
TATTTCCACCCCTGGGAAATCGATCCCGGCCAGCCACGCGTCGCGGCCGGCATGCGGTCCCGCCTGCGGCACTACACCGGGCTGGCCAGCAAGGCGCCACGGCTGGCGAGGCTGTTGCGCGACTTCAACTGGGGCCGGCTGGACGATGTGCATGCGGCCGCCCTGGGCCAGGCAGCACCCCCCCCGGGCATGCAGATGGCGGCGGAATAGGCCATGGCGTTGCGCATCCGTGAACTCGACAGCGGCACCATCGCCGCCTGGGACCGCTTTGTCCGCCAGGCCGAGGGGGGCAGCTTCTTCCACCTGGCGGGGTGGCGCCAGATCATTGCAGAGGCCTTCGGGCACAGCACGCATTTCGCCTTCGCCGAGCAGGACGGCGCCATTGTGGGCGTCCTGCCTCTGGCGCGGATGCGCACCAGGCTATTCGGCGATTCGCTGATCTCGACCCCTTTCTGCGTCTATGGCGGGCCGCTGGCGGTGGATGACCAGGCGTATCAGGCGCTGGTCGAGCACGCACTTGACCTGCGGGCGAAGCTGGATGTGCCCAGCCTGGAATTCCGCCATCTCGAACCGCCCGGGTCGGGTTGGCCGGAGCGTGAGGCGCTGTACTTCACCTTCCGTAGGGCGATCACCGGCAACGAGGATGCTGATCTCAAGGCCATCCCGCGCAAGCAGCGCGCCATGGTTCGCAAGGGCATCAAGAACGGCCTCACCTCGGTCAGCGATGGCGACACCGGCCGGCTGCACAGGATTTACGCGCGCAGCGTGCTAAATCTGGGGACGCCGGTATTCTCGCGGAAGTATTTCGACTTGCTGGGTGAGGTATTTGCCGCCGACCGGGACGTCACCACCGTGCTGCATGAGGGCGAGCCGATCGCCGCGGTGCTGAACTTCCACTTCCGCGACGAAGTGCTGCCCTATTACGGCGGCGGCACGCTCGCCGCACGGGCGTTGGCCGGCAACGATTTCATGTACTGGGAGGTGATGCGCCGCGCAGGTGCGGAGCGAGGTGCCCGGCTATTCGATTTCGGCCGCAGCAAGGCCGGTACCGGCGCCAAGGAATTCAAGGAGCATTGGGGCTTCGAGGCACAGCCGCTGCATTACGCCTACCAGTTGAAGCCCGGCGCCACGCTGCCCGAGCATAACCCAAACAACCCGAAATACCGCATGATGATCGCGCTGTGGCGCCGCCTCCCGCTGCCCATCGCCAATCTGCTGGGCCCGCCCATCGTGCGTGGGCTGGGTTGATGGCCGGGCGCCTGCTGTTCCTGGCCCACCGGCTGCCCTATCCGCCGGATAAGGGCGACCGCATCCGTTCCTGGCACATGCTGGAATATCTGAGCCGGCACTGGGAGATCGATCTGGGCTGCCTGTCGGACGACCCGACGGATTTCGACCATCTGCCCAAGCTGCGCGATTATTGCGCCGACATCCGGTGCGAGCCGGTGGGCAGCGGCCTGGTCCCCGCCATGCGGGCGCTGTGGCGGGCCCGGCCCGGGCGGCCGCTGACGTTGGGCTGGTTCCACTCGGCGGCGTTGCAGGGTTGGGTGCGGGAGCGGCACGCGGCGCGCCGGCATGACGCGATCTTCGCCTATTCCTCGGCCATGGCGCCGTTCGTGATGGCGTTGCCGCCGGGCGCGCGCCGGGTGCTCGACCTGGTCGATGTCGACAGCGAGAAATGGCTCGCCTACGCCGCCGCGTCACGCCTGCCGCAGCGCGCCGTCTGGGCGCGGGAGGCGCGGACGCTGCTTGCCTTCGAGCGCCGCGCCGCGGCCGCATTCGACCACACCATCCTGGTCTCGAAGGAAGAGGCCCAGCGTTTCGTCGAGCTGGCGCCGGAGACGGCGGAGCGGGTGGACTACGTCGATAACGGTGTCGAACTGGCGCGGTTCGACCCGGCTATCGGCTACCCCAGCCCCTATGATGGCGCCGGGCCCGCGCTGGTCTTCACCGGAACGATGGACTACCGGCCGAATGTCGAGGCGGTGCGCTGGTTCGCGCAGCAGGTCATGCCGCTGCTGCGCGCCATGGAGTGGCCGGCAGGCGTGCCGCAATTCCACATCGTCGGTGCCCGGCCCAACGATGCGGTGCGCGCCCTGGCCGCGCTGCCGGGGGTGTTCGTGACCGGCCGGGTGCCCGACACCCGTCCTTACATCGCGCATGCCGCCGCCGCGGTGGCGCCTTTGCAGATTGCCCGCGGCATTCAGAACAAGGTGCTGGAATCGATGGCGCTGGCGCGGCCGGTCGTCGCATCGCCCGCCGCTTTCGAGGGTGTGCGGGCGCAACCCGGCCGCGACCTGTTGGTGGCCGATGGGGCCGAGGCCTGGGCCGCGACCCTGCGTGCGGTGCTGCTGGGCCACCATCCCGGCATTGGCGCCGCCGGCCGGGTTGCGGTGCAGCGCGGGCATGATTGGGCGGCCACGTTGCGCCGGCTGGACCCGCTGCTGGAGCGCCGGCTGGTGGGGGCGTCGTGACCACCGCGGTAGCCAGGCCGCTGTGGCTGCGCGCGCTTCTGCTTCTGGCAGTCGGGCTGGCGCTGCTGGGCTGGGCCTTCCGCACCGAGATCGCCGCCGCTGTGGCGACCTGGGATTCCTCCACCGCCTACAACCATTGCTGGCTGGTGCTGCCGATCGCCGCCTGGCTGGGCTGGCAGCGACGCGCCCGCCTGACGACACTGCTGCCGGAACCCACCGCCTGGCCGGCGCTGATCGCCCTGGGTGGCGGTGCCGCCTGGCTGGCGGCGGAGCGGCTGGGCATCATGGAGGGCCGGCAATTCGCCGCGCTGGGTATCATCCTGTGCTGGGTGGTGGCGGTTCTGGGGCTGCGCTTTGGCCGCGCCATGGCCGGGCCGCTGGCCTACCTTCTGTTCCTGGTGCCGTTCGGTGGTTTTCTGGTGCCGGCCCTGCAGCAGGTGACGAAATGGATGATCGTGCTGGGGCTGCAACTGCTGCAGATCCCGCATTTCGTCGATGATCTGATCATCGAGATTCCCGCCGGCGTCTTCCTGGTGGCGGGGGCCTGCGCCGGCCTGCGCTTCATCATCGCGTCGCTGGCCTTCGGCGCGCTCTACGCGCTGGTGATGTTCCGCAGCCCCGGCCGGCGCGCGCTGGTGATGCTGCTTGCCATCATCGTGCCGGTGGTGGCGAATGGCTTGCGCGCCCTGGGCACAGTGCTGCTGGGCCACTGGATGGGAAGCGCGCAGGCCGCGGCGGCGGATCACCTGCTGTATGGCTGGGTGTTCTTCGCGCTGGTGATGCTGCTTCTCATCCTGGCCGGGCTGCCGTTCCGACAGGATGGTGTCGCGCCGCCGCCACCCCCGCCGGCCCGGCCGCCGGTGCATGGACGGCGCTGGGTCACTGCCTGCCTCGCGCTCCTTGCGGGGCTGGCGGCGCCGTCCCTGGTGGCGGCGATGCAGCGCGATATCGGCGCGGCCGAAAGCCGGCTGGCTGCCTTGATCGCGCCGCCTGGCTGCGAGGCAGGGGCCGGTAGCGGCGAAATGCGCTGCCCAACGGGCGTCCTGCGCGCCCGCATCATTCGCTTTCCGACCGTCTCAACATGGTCCGTCGTGGTGGCTGAGCGGCGCCGGCTGACCGGCCAGGATGACGAGGCGACGCTATTCGATGTGACCGATGGCGATACGGTGTGGCGTGGCCGGCAGGGCCGGGATGGCACGTCGCTCGCGGCCAGCTGGCTGGACGGCAGGCCCGCGAATGACGGTCTGGCCACGCGGCTGGCGCAGGCCCGCAACAGCCTGTTAGGCGGCGGCGCGCCGGTTCTCATCGTGCTGAGCTGGGAACGGCCGGAAGCAGCACCGCTTGGTGCCACCGCAGGCATGCGGGAACGTGAGGGGCTTCGCCTGGCGCTTGCCGCGCAGACGGGATCTCTCGCACGCCTTGGGCTGACGTTGTCCGCACGGACAAGATCGGAGTCGGAAAACCTTACACCTCCGTGAAACTCCGCCACGGGCGCTTCTAATCCATTGAAAATAAACATATAAATTTCTGGCACGCCGATTGCTTACCACTCTGCCAGGCGGTCCAGATCGGGGCGTCGGATCATTCGAAAGGCCCATCCCTATGAACCGTAGCCTCGTTGCTGTTATCGCCCTGTGCGGTGTCGCAGCCGCCTCCGCCTCCGCCGTCGCCGCCATCCAGGCTGTCCGCGAAGACGCTGCCCCACAACACGTCATTACCGCCACGGCCGAACAAGGTGCTCCCTGTCGCCTGATTCGATACCAGTTGCTCGGCCGTATTGCCGCCCGTTGCGGTTCTTGCCGCGCCAGCAAGGTAGGTGATCTCGATATTGTCGCTCAGCGTGTAGCCGTCCACCTCAAGCCAGGCGGTGTCGATACCCTCATTGGCATTCTCGACGATCACGCTGCCCAGGCTGTTGATGACGAACTGGTCGTTGCCGATGCCGCCATGCATCGTGGTGGCTACTGCCTGGTCGCGCAAGATATCGTCGCCGCCCCGGCCAAACATGGTCCCGCCTACGCCACCGCCCCACAGAACGTCATCGCCAGCCCCGCCCATTACCGTCGATGCCAAGGTGGGGTTAACCACCAACTGGACGGCGAAGGTCTGGCTCGCAGCGACGCTAAGGTTGGTGCCTGCGCCGACCAACCGACCGATTTCAATGTTTGAGCCCATCAACGAGCTACCGATGCAAAAGAGGGTGTCGTTACCCTCATTAATTTGCTCGATCGTCACATCGCCCAGGCTATCAGAAACGTAGATGTCGTCGCCAAGGCCACCGATCATCAGGTCGGCCCCGGTGCCGCCGTCCAGTGTGTCGTTGCCAGCGCCGGCATCCAAGGTGTCGTTGCCGCCCTCGCCGAAGATCTGATCATCCGGCGCGAAGGTCTGGAGAAACTCATCGGCGGCGTTACCACGAATGATAGCCATGGGATTTTATCTTTCTCACGCGGTTGCCCCAGCTAAACTGCTAAGGTGGCACAGGGTTGCGCGAGGCGGGGCCGGACTTGCGTCCGGCCCCGGTAGC
>JACMRO010000098.1 GCA_014376425.1 Rubritepida sp. | reverse complement strand
TGATGACAGGCACCGCCGAGGGCCCGAAGGAGGTCAGCACCGAGGGGCTGTTCGGCGCCGGCACCACGGTGCTGTTCGGCGTGCCCGGCGCCTTCACGCCGCCCGGCACAGCCAAGCCCTTGCCCGGCTTCGTCCACCACGCGGCCGACTTCCGCGCCAAGGGCGTGACGAAGGTGGTCTGCATGGCGGTGAACGACCCCTTCGTGATGGGCGCCTGGGGCCGCGACCAGGGCGTGGGTGAGCATGTCGTCATGCTGGCCGATGGCTCGGCCGAATTCACCCGCGCGCTGGGCGTCGAGCTGGACTTGACGGCCCGCGGCCTGGGGGTGCGTTGCCAGCGCTTCGTCCTAGTCGCCAAGGACGGGCGCGTGACGCATGTGGCCGTCGAAGCGCCGGGTGCCTTCGAGGTCAGCAAGGCGGAGACGGTGCTGGCCGCGCTTTGATGGCCCGCGGCGTCCCGCGCCTGATGGCCATTAGCCTACTCGCACCATCGTCTCCTGGCGCATGTTTGGCGGCACGGCGCTGGATACGCGGTTAGATTGGGGACATTGGTGGTGCGCAAGGGGGCCTTGCCCTGCTGCACCCCCCACCAGGGGCGACCCGCCCCTGGACCGTGATAAGGTGGGGTGCAGAGGGTGTCGGCGGGCAACGAGTCTCCCGCGCCGCAGCCGACCTCAAAGCCAGCCTTTCCGCTTGAAATACAGCACCGGCAGGACGCCGGTACACAGCATGAGCAGCAGTGCCAGCGGGTAGCCGATGGTCCAGGACAGTTCGGGCATATGCTGGAAGTTCATCCCGTAAATGCTGGCGATCAGCGTGGGCGGCATCAGCGCGACCGACACCACGGTGAAGGTCTTGATGATGCCGTTCTGTTCGACATTGATGATGCCCAGCACCGCATCGAGCAGGAAGGTCGCGCGGTTGTTCAGGAAGTTCGCGTGTTCGACCAGGGAGCGCACGTCGCGCACCAATGTCTTGATCGTCCCCTGGTTCTCGCGCCGGATGGAACTGCCTTTTTCGGCGCCCACGAAGGTGAATATCCGGTTCAGCCCCAGCAGCGTTTCCGATGCGCGGGTGGTGACTTCGCCGACCTGGCCCAGGGTGATCAGCACTTCCTTCAGCGCCTGGCTGCGCAGGGCGATCTTCATGTCGCCGCGGGCGGCCTGAAAGCTCTTGGTGCTGGCGCGGTCCATGTTCTCGCCGATCTTCTCCAGGATGTCGGCCAGCCGGTCCACGATTTGTTCGAACAGGTGCAGCATCACGCCGTCCGGGCTGCTCAGCAGCAGCGGTGCCTTCTGGCAGCGCGCGGCGAAAACCGGGAAGGCTTTCGGCGTCGCGTAGCGCACCGTGATCAGGGTGGTTCCGGTCAGCACGAAGGAGATCGCGGTAGAGCCGAATTCGCCCGCATCCATGCCGTAGAGGAAATTCGCGGTCAGAAAGAGGTCCTCGCCTTCCTTGTAGAGGCGGGACGAGCTTTCGATCTCCTGCATTTCCTCGCGCGTCGGCACCTCGACCCGCAGCGCCTCCTGCACAGCACGTTCCTCATCGCGCGAGGGATGCAGCAGGTCGATCCAGACAGCGGCGCGGAGCTGGTCGGACGAAGGCATGCCGTCCCGCAGGACCATCTGGCCTTGTTCGACGCTGTAGGCTTGAATCATGGGGGCTGCCTTCGCGCCGCGGCTGGCGCATCTAAACCAGGTTAGGCGGGTGTGGGAAGCGCGTGCAGGCGGGCCACGTCCCTGAAGTCATGCGCCACCGGGTGGCGGCCAGAGGGCTGAGTGCCATCTTCGGCGCGGACGAGCTGGCAGGTGGCCATACCCGCTTCGCCGGCGGCGTCCAGCTCTTCCGCCACGTCGGAGAGGAACAGGATGTCGGTGATCGGCAGGCCCAGAAAATCGGCGATGGCCGTGTAGCTGGCCGTCTCACGCTTGCCGCCCATACGGGTGTCGAAGAAGCCCCGGAACAGCGGCGCCAGGTCGCCCGCCGTGGAAAAGCCGAACAGCAGCCGTTGCGCCTCCTCGCTCCCGGACGAATACACCGCGAGCCCCACGCCGGCGGCGTGCCAGGCGCGCAGGGCGGGCGCCACATCGGGCCAGAGGTGACCGCGCAGCCGCCCATCCGCGTAGCCCTGCCGCCAGATGATGCCCTGCAAGGCCTTCAGCGGCGTGACTTTCGCATCCGCCTCCAGCCAGCGCCGCAATGTCTGTGCGGCAGGTGCAGGCACATTCGCCAGGACGGCCGCCACCTCGGGCGACTGACCGTGCAGCGTCAGGAATTCATCCAGCGCATCGGCCGCGAAGGGGAACAGTGTGGCGTGCACGAAGGCGATCGCGGTGGTGGTGCCCTCGATGTCGGTCAGGACCAGCCCCGGCCGCGTCAAGCAACGATCGCCGGGAACCGTTCCGCCAGGTCGCTGCCGGTGTAGTGCGGCGTCCAGCCCGTCATGTCGGTAAAGATGCGCAGCACGGTGAAATCCGGCGCGGCGCCGGCATCGAACCAGTGGGTAACGTGCGCGGGCACCGAGATCAGGTCGCCCGCGGTGCAGTGCGCGTCGTAGATCCGGCCGTCGACATGCAGCACGAAGTTACCGGAACCGGCATGGAAGAAGCGCACCTCATCCTCGGTGTGGGTGTGCTCGCTAAGGAACTTCTGTCGCATCGCGTCCTTCTGCGGATGCGAAGGATCGAGCTTGATCACGTCGGCGGTGCCAGCCCCCGTCTCCCCCATCAAGGTGTCCAGCCGCGGACGATAGGCTTCGAGCACCGCATCGGCCGATGCGCCGGCAGGCAGCGGCGTCACGTCCCAGCGTTCGAAGCGGATGCCCAACGGCGCCAGGGCGGCGCTGATCTCCAGCGGATCAGTCGTGCGCAAATGTTCGGCGGCGGTGTCCGCGTCGCGGACGGTCAGAAGGCTCATCGCAGCGTCCTTTGCAGAGCTTCGCATTCCAGCATGAATTCCAACGCCTCCAGGCGCATGAGCGCCTGCGGCATGTCCTGGCCCCACACATAAACGCCGTGGCCGCGGATCACATAGCCCGGCAAAGGCTGCGGGCAGGTCGCCCAGATGACATCGAGTGCGGCCTGCATCCGCGGGATGTCCTGGTCGTTGTCCAACAGCGGCAGAGCCACCGCCGCATCGTGCGACGTCAGGCCAGGGAAAGCTTTCAGCAGTTCGTAGCCTGCCAGGCTCAACACGTCGCCGGCCACCCGGGACAGCACGGTGGCGGCAACGGAATGGCCGTGCAGCACGGCCGACGCTTCGGGGAAGCGCCTGTAGATACCGCAATGCAGGCCAGTCTCGGCCGAGGGGCGGGCCCCTGCGTCCTCGGGCATGCCCGCCGTATCCACCACCATCAGGTCGCGGGGGGTAAGGAACCCCTTGTGGCAGCCAGACCTGGTGATAGCGATGCGCCCAGGGCTCAGCCGGTGCGAAAGGTTGCCGGAAGTCGCCGGCACCCAGCCCCGTGCGTCCATCCGCCGGCCGACCAGGATGATGGCATCGCCCACAGAGTCCGGGATCGAAGCCGGCGCGAAGCCGGGCAGCGCAGCACTCACAGCATGCGCCGACAGGCCGTCAGGCGACGGGGCGCGGCGTGTTCTGGGGCGCGGCCTGGGCGGCAGTGGCGGTCGCCGCGGCGGGACCCGCGATCGTACCGGAGGCTGGCGCCGGTGGGGCCGATTCGGCCGTCATCGCCGCGTCGCCATCTTCCTTGATATTGTGCTTGAAGGACTTGATGCCCTTAGCCAGGTCGCCCATCAGGCCGCTGATCTTGTTGCCACCGAACAGCAGCAGCACGACGAGCAAAACGACCAACCAATGCCAGACGCTAAACGAACCCATGGCGAAGCCTCGATTCTATGTTGATGCGGTGGGCAGACACCACCGCCGTATTCCACAAATCTAGTGCGCCGCGGCCCTGATCGGAAGCCCCGGCGCGAAGAAACCGCCTTCGCCCGCTGATTAATATTGCAATTCCTCCATCTTTCGTCCATCTCAAGGCTGTCCGGGCCCCTCTGGTGAGCCCACGGCGCCTCTGCGCCACTCGCGATGTCGGACATCCGCAACCAGGCGCCGCCCGCCCCTTCAAGGGACAGGGCGGCGCGGCGGCGCGCAGAGACGAGGACGGACAAATGGAATTCATGCTAGCCGAGTGGATCGGCAAACCCGTGTGGATGTGGCTGGGCTTCCTGGCCATCGTAGGCGGATTGCTGGCCTTTGACCTGGGCGTGCTCAATCGCACCGACAAGGAAATGGGCATCCGCGACAGCCTGGTGCTGTCTGCCTTCTACATTGGCTTCGCCATGTTCTTTGGCGGCCTGATCTGGTGGGGCTACGACGCCGGCATCATCACCACCGAGGACGGCCAGCATGCCGGGCTGACCTATTTCACCGGCTTCTTCATCGAGAAGGCGCTGTCGATCGACAATGTCTTCGTCATCAGCCTGATCTTCGGCTACTTCGCCATTCCGCGCGCCTATCAGTACCGCGCCCTGGTCTGGGGCATCATCGCCGTCATCGTGCTGCGCGGCATCATGATCGCGGTCGGCGCCGCCCTGGTGCAGGAGCATGGCTGGGTGCTCTACCTGTTCGGCGCCTTCCTGATCGCCACCGGCATCAAGATGCTGGCGGTGAAGGAGAGCGAGACCGATGTCTCCCGCAACCCAATCGTACGCTTCATGACGAAGCGCATGCGGGTCACGCCCACGCTGCATGGCCAGAAGTTCCTGGTTCGCATGCCCCATCCGGTCACCGGCCGCATGGTCATCTGGGCCACACCACTGCTGCTGGCGCTGGTGATCATCAACCTGGCCGACCTGGTCTTCGCGGTGGACAGCGTGCCGGCGATCTTCGCCATCACCACCGACACCTTCGTAGTCTACACCGCCAACATCATGGCCATTCTGGGCCTGCGCGCGCTGTATTTCGCGCTGGCGGCGATGGTGCACCGGTTCGAATACCTGAAATACGCACTGGCCATGGTGCTGGTGTTCATCGGGCTGAAGATCTTCTGGAACGGCCTGGTGGGCAAACTGAATCCGGGCATCTCGTTGGGGGTAACGGTGGCGCTGATCGCCGGCGGCATTCTCTACTCGCTGTACCGGACGCGCGACCACAAGCTGGCCTGAACGCAGAAAGCGGCGGGGGTTTCCCCCCGCCGCTCCAGAGCGCATCCCCGCGCCGGCCCCCACGGAGAGGGGGCAGTAAAGGGGCCGGAAGTTTTGTCTCCACGGGTTTACGCCCTGTCTCCCCGGCTGCCCGGGGAACACGTCACCGCATTGCGGCGATATCGATGACCTCGGCGCCGCGCGGCAGCCGCACCGGGCCGCGCGTGGTCAGCGCGGCCGAGGTCAGGTCCAGCATGTGCAGCGCGCCACCGGCGAAGACGATGCCGGTGTTGGCGGTGCCGTCGGACAGGATGTCCATGGCGGCGCCGACCGGCAGCCGCATCGAGAATGCGGCGCGTGGCGCCTGCACGCCGTCATTGGGCGGGTTCTGCACGTTCAGCATGTTGGTCGCGCTGTCCGCCGTCAGAAGCATAGTGGCGGTCGCGCCTGTCATGCTGTTGGTGTAGGCGCCGGCCGCGATGCGCGGCATCGAACCCTCCTGGGGGCCCGGTGCGTTCTTCAGACGGCCATCGGTCACCGCCTCGCCGGTTTCCACATTCACCCGCAGGTTCTGGCCATCGGCACCCATCACACGCACGCGGTTTGCCACCGGGTTGAAGTCAAACACCACGCGGCCAGCCGGTTGGAAGGCGGTGTTGAGCCGCGACACCTGGGTGGCGCGGCCGGTCGCCGGGTCCAGCGTCACGATCTGGCCGGTGGTGGTGATGCCGTAGAGCCGGCCATCCTGCGGCCGCTGGTCGATGCCGACCACGGTGCCGTCGGCGCCGGTGATGCGGCGGGCGGGCTGGGCGCGGCGGGTTTCGCTGTCCATGCGGATCAGCATGTTGTCGCCGGTCAGGGCCACGATGGTGGTGGCCTGGGCCGCCGTGCCGGTGGCGAGCGTGGCGGCGCCGGCCAGCAGGGTGAGGCGAAGTGTGTAGGTCATGGCGCGAGGTGCTCCGGGTGATGCGGCGCCGGCTTGGCCCCACTGCATGCACTACGGCGCCCATGCGCGGTTGGATGCGCGGTTGGATGCGCGGTTGGCTGCGCGGTCAGATAAATCGTGGCGAGACGAAGCCTTGGGCTGCGAAGACCGTGTTGCCGTAATCCTGGATCGGCGGGTACCACACCCGCAGCGCGCTCCAGTCATTGGCGGCCGAGACATCCAGCACCGGCTGATCCTCCGCCACGCGCCCGCGGGCGCCGCCACCGGCCTCGGCCCAGTTGGCGTGATCGACCCGGATCTCGCGCGGCCCCGATACGCGACGGGCCACCGAGAGATGCCCCTGCGGCAGCCGCCTGGTGCGGCCGAAGACCAGCACATGGCCGTTGGCCGGCCGTGCGCCGCGCTGGTAGCGGCCAGCCGCGGCGTCCCACCATTCCCAGGCATCGCCCCGCAGCTCGATCCCGGTGCGGGCGCGGGCATAGGGCACGCAGGACACGCCGCCGCTGCTTTGGTAGCCGGGCACGCGCGCAGTGTGGGGCGTGCGCACGGCTGCCGGCCCGCCGCAGCCGGCCAGAAGCAGTACCAGCCCCACCATCCCCCGGCGCGGCATCGCCTTGAACGTCATGCAATCCCCCAAGGCACGCAGCGCCTCCCCCGAAGCGCCTAGTATTGTCTTACCATGCCCGGCCAGCCTCAGGCGCGGATTTTTTCCGGCATGGTCAAGGCGGCAATCTGGCCGCACAGAACTTCCGTGCTGACCGGCTTGCGCAGCACCACTATCGGCCCGCTTTGCGTTGCCTGCTCCAACCCATCCTCCGCTTCGGCCACGAAGCCGGTCACCACCACCGCAGGGAGGCCCGGGTGCATCCGCCGCGCCTCGTCGATCAGGCGCAGCCCATCGATGCCCGGCATGGACAGGTCAGTGATTAGCAGGTCGAAATCGGGCTCGGCCGCCAGGGCGCCCAGCGCCTCAAGCCCACCACTGGCCGGGACGACGGTGTGCCCCCGTTCGCGCAGCCCGGCCGCCAGCACCGCCAGCACCTCGGGCGCGTCATCCACCAGCAGCACACGGCAGCGCCGTTCCGTCGCCGCCGGCAGTACCGGGGGCACGACGGAGCTGATCGCCGGCGCCTGCGGCAGCCACAGCGTCACGCGCGTGCCCTTGCCTGGCACGCTGGCGAGTTCGAGTGCGCCGCCCGATTGCTCGCAGAAGCCCTGCGCCATGGCGAGCCCCAGCCCGGTGCCCTGGCCCTTCTCTTTGGTAGTGAAGAACGGCTCGGTGGCACGGCGCAACGTCTCGCCATCCATGCCGTGGCCGGAATCGCTGACCCACAGCCGGATGTAGCGGCCGGGGGGCAGACCGGGGGACGGGCCGGGGCCGCGGCGGCCGTCGATGATCCGGGCGGTGCCGCCCATCTCCATCGCACCTCCCTGCGGCATCATCGCATCCCGCGCGTTGATCGCCAGGTTGACCAGCACCGTCTCCAGCTGCGCCCGGTCTGCCAGCAGCGCCGGGATGCCGGGCGCGATGCGCAGCCGCACCTGCACCGCGGCACCCAACGTATGCGCGAGCACATCACGCACGCCCTCTAGCAGCGCCTGCACCGGCACCGGCTCGGCCTCCAGACTGTCGCGCCGGGCGAAGGCCAGCAGCCGGCGGGTGACGGCGCCGCCCCGCTCGGCCGCTTCGCTGATCAGCTGTGCCAGGCGCAGGACGGCAGTGTCGGCGCTGCGCTTGCCGATCAGCCTCGCACCGCCCAGCACCGCCTGCAGCACGTTGTTGATGTCATGCGCCACGCCGCCCGCCAGCCGCCCCAGCGCCTCCATCCGCTGCCCCTGGGCCAGCGATTCCAGCGCCGCCTCCCGCTCCGCCCGCGCCGCGTCCAGCGCCGCGC
>JACMRO010000097.1 GCA_014376425.1 Rubritepida sp. | reverse complement strand
GCCCGTGGCCCGGTGCGGGCGCAGCAGCGTGGCGGTGGCGGCGATGACCAGCGTCACCAGCGCACCCGCGCGCCGGGCCAACCGCGCCGGGGTATTGTCGGCCGCGAGCCCCAGCGTCAGCAGCCGGTCGCCCGGCCGCAGCGGCAGCGGTGCCAGTCCGCCGCGCGCCGCTTCGAGCATTGCGGCGCGGGCTGCGGGTGGCGCGCCCAGCAACGCCAGCGCCAGGTCCCGCGGCACCTCGACCAAAGCGTGCCCCCGGCTTGCCGCCCAGCGCAGGCCCGGCACGCGCGCGAGCGCCTGCGCCAGCCCCAGTCGCCAGCGCCGCGCGCTCCAGACATCGGTGGGCGCGGCGCAAAGGCTGGAAAGATCGACCCAGAACCCACCCACGGCGGCGCCCGCCGGTGCCAGCGCCCATGGCTGCGCCCCGGCTTGAGCCCCTGGCTGCACCCATGCCTGCGCCCATGCCTGCGCTCCTGGCTGGCTGGCCGGCGCGGATGCCTGCTGGCGCAGGCTGACCGCGCCCACGCCGATGCTCAACCCGCGCTGGTCACGCTCATGCGGCGCCTGGGTATGGTCCAGGGCGAAGCCCACCCGCAGCACCCCGTCTGGCGGTACCACGCCCTCGGCCGCTACGCGCAGCGCCTGGCCGAATTGCACTGGATGGCGGCGGGGTTCGCCGCCTTCCAGGTCCAGGGTCAGGCCATTGCCCCCCTCCCATGGCGGGGTGACCAGGTCGAAAATGATCTCCACCGCTTCGCCCGGCGGCAGCGTCGTCTGCGCCGCGAATCGGGCCTGCCGGCCCCGCATCCAACACAGCCCGGCCTCAAGCGGATGCCAGCCGGTTTCGAAAGCCATGGCCTGACCCAGCGCCGCCTGCGACCCGCCCGAGCGCGACAGGTCGGTGACGCCGATTGCCACCGTCTCACCCGCCGCCAGCCGCATCGGCACGACCCGCGGCGGCGGCGCCGCGGGCGCCTGGCGCATGCGGTCGGCCTCGGCCAGCAGGTGCCGCGCCACCGCGGGCCAGCGCCGCGGCACAAACTCGCTGGCGATGCGGACGGCGGCCTCCGCCAGGGCGGCGCGGTCCTGCATCCAGCTTCGCATCCGCGCCACCCATTCGGGCACGCTGCCCGGGTCGGCATAAGCGATCAGGTCGCCGCCCACCTCGGGCAGGGCGCCGGTGCCGGCGGCGATGCAGGGCTTGCCGAAGGACAGGCTTTCGCCCACGGCCAGGCCCCAGCCCTCGGCAAAGCTGGGCATCACGGTGAACAGGCAGGCGCGATACAGCGCCTCCAGCTCGGCATCCGACAGGCCGTGCACCATCATGACGCGGCCATCCAGCCAGCGCGTAGCCTCCAGCTGCGCCAGCAGACCGGCCCCGCCCCAGCCCGGGCGGCCGACCAGCACCAGGGTGGGCGGGTTGTCGCCGGCCTCGATCATCCGCTGCCAGGAATGGAACAGCAGCAGGTGGTTCTTGCGCACCTCGATGGTCGAGACCGAAAGCACGAAGTCACGGCCGCGCAAGTCGCCCAATGCCGGGGGCCAGGTGTCGAGCCAGCCAGGCGCCGCCGCCCGGCCCAGATCGAAGCTGTGGGCAAGCGGGATGGCGACGGTCTCGATCGGCCCAGCGCCGCGGTCAGCCACGACGCGGCGGAAGGCGGCGGCAGAGTATTCCGAAATGGCGAGCGCGAATTCCCAGAAGGGCAATCCCTCGCCCAGCGCCTGCAGGAAGTACTGCCGGGTGTCGACGGTGGTGCATTCCGGGTGGGTCACCGGGAACAGGTCGTAGATCAGCACCCCCAGCCGCACGCCTTGCGCCCGCAGGCTGAGCAGGAAACGTGGCGCGCCGACGTAGGACCAGAAGGCGCCCAGGATCAGGAAGGCCGCGCCGGCAGCGGGTACCACCCGCCGCGCCCGCGTCCGCGCCTGGGCCACCAGCCGCCGCGCCGTGGCCGGATTCAGGCCATGGCCCGTGCAATGCGCCACGAGGTCGCGCAACGTGGCCTCCGGCGGCGCCCAGATCGCGCCATCCGACATTGAGGGGAAAACCGCCAGGCAGCCGGCGCCAAGCGGCCCGGCCTCGCCCTCCAGCACCGATGCCAGGATGCCCAATTGCACCCGCTGGATGCCTGAGACGCTGCCGTGGTCATGCAGGAATTGCAGCAGGTCGCTGATGTCGAGCAGCAGCGTGGCCGGGTCGGGCGCCGTGTCCGGGCGGATCAGCGGCCATTCCAGCGCGTCGGCCTCGCGTTGCACGCCGTAGCTGTCGCCATGGCGGGCGGCGCGGTCCAGTACCTGGCCGGCCCGACCGCCATGACCGGAAAGGCGAAGCCAGCGGGCGATGTCGACCAGCACCGTGGGCTCATCCGGCCAGGCATCGGCATGGCTGAGCAGTAGGCGCGCGGCCTCGGGCCAGTCCAGATCCGTGGCAGCCGCCCGCGCCGCCTCAAGCCAGTTGGGCAATTCGCTCAGGCGCCCGGCCCCCCGTACCGCGCCTTCAGGCGGTGCGGCCGTGGCAATGCTTGTACTTCTTGCCAGAACCGCAGGGGCAAGGGGCGTTGCGCGGCGTGGCCGCCCAGGTCGTCTCGTCGTTCGGGTCCACCGCTTCGCGGCCGCGTGGTGCGAGGGCCAGGTCGCCTTGCGCGTCGAACTCGCCACCATCGGGTGCGGCGTGCCGCATGTCGGTGATCCGGATGGGCTCGGGCATCGGCGGAGGCGCATCGGGGCGCAATTCCACCCGCATCATCAGCGAGGTGACCCGGCCGCGCAGATCTTCCAGCATCGAATTGAACAGGCTGAACGCTTCGCTCTTGTATTCGTTCAGCGGGTCGCGCTGGCCATAGGCGCGCAGCCCGATGCCCTGGCGCAGATGGTCGAGATGCAGCAGATGCTCCTTCCACACCTGGTCGAACAGTTGGAGAAGCAGGCTCTTCTCCACCATGCGCATCATCTCGGGGCCGATATCGGCGGCGCGGGCAGCGGCGGCGCGGTCGGCGGCGTCCTGCACGCGCTCCATGATCGCGTCGTCGTCGATGCCTTCCTCCTTCCCCATCGCCTCGATGCCGAGGTCGAGGTTCAGGGCGGTGCGAACCTTGTCATCCAGCCCAGCGAGGTCCCATTGCTCGGGGTAACTGTTCTCCGGGATCGCGGCGCGCACCAGGTCGTGCACAGTCTCGCGCCGCATCTCCGTGATGGTCTCGGACAGGTCGGTCGCGTCCATGTACAGCCGACGCTGGCTGTAAACCTCGCGCCGCTGGTCATTCATCACGTCGTCGTATTTCAGCAGGTTCTTGCGGGTGTCGAAGTTGCGCGCCTCAACCTTCTTCTGCGCCTTCTCCAGCGCCTTGTTGATCCAGGTATGAGTGATCGCCTCGCCTTCCTTGAGGCCGAGCTTCTGCAGCATCCCGCCCATGCGGTCGGAGCCGAAGATGCGCATCAGATCGTCTTCCAGGGACAGGAAGAACCGGCTGGCTCCCGGGTCGCCCTGGCGGCCGGAGCGGCCACGCAGCTGGTTGTCGATCCGGCGCGATTCATGCCGCTCGGTACCGATGACGAACAGCCCGCCGGCCTCGACCACGACGGGGCGATAGGCGGCGACTTCCGCCTCATGCCGCGCGAGTGCCGCCGCATAGGCCTCGCCTTCGTTCGTGCCCGTCTCCTGCCGCGCCAGCATGTCGGCGTTGCCGCCCAGTTTGATGTCGGTGCCGCGGCCGGCCATGTTGGTGGCGATGGTGATGGCACCCGGGCGGCCTGCCTGGGCGACGATCACCGCCTCCTGCTCGTGGTAGCGGGCATTGAGCACGTTGTGCGGAATTTTCTTCGCCTTGAGGATCGACGACAGCAGTTCGGACTTTTCGATCGACGTGGTACCGACAAGGGTAGGCTGGTTGCGTGCCCGCGCCTCCTCGATCAGCACCGACACCGCTTCGTATTTCTCGGCCGCCGTGCGATAGACTTCATCATCGCCATCCACGCGCGCTACCGCTACGTTCGTTGGGATTTCAAGCACTTCGAGCTTGTAGATCTCAGCGAACTCATCCGCCTCCGTCGCTGCCGTGCCGGTCATGCCGGCGAGCTTGGGGTAGAGGCGGAAGTAGTTCTGAAAGGTGATCGAGGCCAGCGTCTGGTTCTCGGGCTGGACGGTCACATCCTCCTTCGCCTCAAGCGCCTGGTGCAGGCCGTCGGAATAACGCCGGCCTTCCATCATACGGCCGGTGAATTCGTCGATGATGACGATCTTATCGTCGCGTACAACGTATTCCACGTCGCGCTTGAACAGGGTGTGGGCGCGCAGGCTCTGGTTGACGTGGTGGACCAGCGAAATGTTTTCGGTGTCGTACAGCCCGCCCTCGGTCAGCACCCCCTTTTCGGTCAGCAACGGCTCGATGTCGTCGCCGCCGCGCTCGGTCATGCTGACGGTGCGCTGCTTCTCGTCCTTCTCGAACCGCTCCGGCTCCTTCACGAACTCCACGATCACCGCATCGACGCGGCGATACAGGTCGGACGTGTCGTCGGTCGGGCCCGAGATGATCAGCGGCGTGCGCGCCTCATCGACCAGGATGCTGTCCACCTCGTCGACGATGGCGAAGTTGAAGGGGCGCTGGACCATCTCCTCCAGCCGGTACTTCATGTTGTCGCGCAGGTAGTCGAAGCCGAATTCGTTGTTGGTGCCGTAGGTGATGTCGCGGGCATAGGCGGCCTGGCGCTGATCATCGGTCAGGCCATGGACGATGACGCCGGTGGTCAGGCCCAGGAAGCCATACAGCTTGCCCATCCATTCCGCGTCGCGGGCGGCCAGGTAATCGTTCACGGTGACGACGTGGACGCCCTTCCCGGACAGGGCGTTGAGAATAACGGGCAGGGTCGCGACCAGGGTCTTGCCCTCACCGGTCTTCATCTCGGCGATGCGGCCTTCATGCAGCACCATGCCGCCCACCATCTGCACGTCGAAGTGCCGCATGCCCAGGGCGCGCCTGGCGCCTTCGCGGACGATAGCGAATACTTCCTCCAGAACGGTGTCGAGCTCCGCACCCTCGGCGACCCGCCCCTGGATCGCCCGCACACGGCCGCGAAGCGCGTCGTCATCCAGCGCCTCGAGTTCGGGCTCCAGCGCCGCGATGCGCGGCACCCGCGCCTCGTGCCGCTTCAGGGCGCGATCGTTTGAGGAACCGAACAGGGCACGGGCCAGGCGGGCGAACATGGATCGACAATTCTCCGGCCCCGACAAGCGGATGCCTGGCCACCCAGGCGCGGGCGGCGGCCTCTCCGGGGGGCAGCGCGGAGATAGGGCGCGTGTCAGCCAGGGTCAACTTATACCCCGCGCAATCCCACTTGGGATTGTCGCGCCACGCACCCCCCGCGCAATCCCACTTGGGATTGTCGCGCCACGCACCCCCCGCGCAATCCCACTTGGGATTGTCGCG
>JACMRO010000096.1 GCA_014376425.1 Rubritepida sp. | reverse complement strand
GACGGTCAGGCTGCCATGGTGCAGCGCGATGGGGAGCGCGTCCTCGTTCAGCTTCCACAGGGCGGCAAACACCAGCTCGGCCTGTGCCCGGGTGTTGACGAAGATGATGGTGACGCCGGCGGTGGCGATGCGGCGATAGATTTCGGGCGCTGAAGCCAGGCCCATATGGCCGCCCCAGGGCAGCCGGCCTTCGGGCAGCTGGATGCCGATCTCAGGCGGCGCGCCGCCGGCGACCTCGATCAGCCGCACGCTTTCGGGATTGGCGTCGCGCGCGACATGCGCCCGTAGCGCCTGCGGATGGGCCACGGTGGCGGACAGGCCAACATGGCGCGCGTCCGGCGCCAGGGCGGTCAGCCGCGACAGGCACAGGAACAACTGGTCGCCACGCTTGGTGCCGGCCAGGGCATGGATCTCGTCCAGCACCACGCAACGCAGGCTGCGGAACATCACCTCCGCATCGCCCAGGCTAAGGAGCAAGGTCAGGGATTCCGGCGTGGTGAGGAGGATGTTGGGCGGATTCTCACGCTGCCGCGCGCGCCGGTTGGCCGGCGTGTCGCCGGTGCGGATCTCGATGGTGATGGACAGGCCCATATCCGCCACCGGCGCGGTGAGGTTGCGGGCGATGTCGACCGCCAGGGCCTTGAGCGGCGAGATGTAGAGGGTGTGGAGGCCTTCGAACGGGGCCGCCGCCAGCTCGACCAGGCTGGGCAGGAAGCCCGCCAGCGTCTTGCCGCCGCCGGTGGGCGCGATGAGCAGGGCGGAGGCGTTGTCGCGCGCTGCGTCCAGCATGGCCAGCTGATGCGGGCGGGGTTGCCATCCGCGGGCGGCGAACCAGCGTGCGAATTGTTCTGGCAATGTTCCCACGCCGGCTTATGTGTAGGCTGTGCTCTTCGCCGTCCAGCCCTGCCACGGATATCATGCCACCTCACCCGCAAACCTGGCTCCGCGTCACCCCCTCCGGCCTGTATTGCGAGCCTGGTGATTTCTTCATCGACGCCTCGCAGGCGGTGCCCCGCGCGATCATCACCCATGCCCATGCCGACCATGCGCGCCCGGGCCACCAGGCCGTGCTGGGCACCGCCGAGACGCTGGCCGTGATGCGCGCCCGCATGGGTGCGGGCAGCGGCGATACCCAGCAGGCGCTGGCCTATGGCGAGCGGCTCGACCTCAACGGCGTCGCGGTCACGCTGCGCCCGGCCGGCCACTGCCTGGGCAGCGCTCAGGTGGTGATGGAATGGCAGGGCAGCCGCGCCGTCGTCTCGGGCGACTACAAGCGCCGGCACGACCCGACCTGCCCGCCCTTCGAACCCGTGACCTGCGACGTCTTCGTCACCGAGGCGACCTTCGCCTTGCCCGTCTTCACCCACCCCCCCGCGCTGGACGAGGCGCGAAAACTGCTCGACAGCGTGGCGCTGTTCCCCGAGCGCACCCATGTCATCGGCGCCTATTCGCTGGGCAAGGCGCAGCGGATGATCGCGCTGCTGCGCCAGCTCGGCTGGGGCGCGCCGATCTATCTGCACGGCGCCATCATGCCGTTGTGCAAGCTCTACGGTGAATTCGGCGTCGATCTGGGCGAGTTGCTGCCGGCCACGGTGGCGCAGAAAGCCAGCCTGGTCGGCGCCATCGTCATCGGCCCGCCCAGCGCGGTGGCCGACAAATGGGCGCGCCGGCTGAACGACCCCGTGCTGTGCATGGCCAGCGGCTGGATGCGGCTGCGGCAGCGCGCCAAGCAGGGCGGCGTGGAGCTGCCCATGGTCATTTCCGATCACGCCGACTGGCCGGAGCTGCTGGCCACCGCCGATGAGGTGGAGGCGCCGGAAATCTGGGTCACCCATGGCCGGGAAGACGCGCTGATCCATGCGCTGAAGGCGCGCGGCATCCGCGGCCGGGCGCTGCACCTGGTGGGGTTGGGGGAAGAGGAGGGCGAATGAGCATACCCGCCTTCTCCACCCTGCTCGAACGCCTGCTGTACACGCCCGGCCGCAACGCCAAGCTCGCTTTGCTGCGGCAATGGTTCGAGACCCAGCCGGACCCGGACCGCGGCGTCGGCCTGGCCGCCATCGCCGGCGAGCTCTCCTTCCGCACCGCCAAGCCCGGCGTGTTCCGCGAGATGATCGCGGCCCGCACCGACCCGACCCTGTTCGCGATGAGTTACGACTACGTCGGCGACCTGGCCGAAACCATCGCGCTGCTATGGCCCAATGACGCCCGCGCCAACGCCCCGCCGCCCGGGCTGGCCGAGGTGGTGGAAACGCTGGAGCTGGCCGGCCGTGCCGAGGTGCCGGGCATCCTGGCGCGCTGGCTGGACGCGCTGGATTCCGGCGCCCGGCTGGCGCTGATTAAGCTCGTCACCGGCGGCCTGCGGGTCGGCGCATCGGCGCGGCTGGCCAAGACCGCGCTGGCCGACTGGTCGGGCCACCCCGTCCACGACATCGAGGAGGTCTGGCACGCCGTGCCGCCGCCCTATACCACACTTTTCGCCTGGCTGGAGGGGCGCGGGCCGAAGCCCGACCCGGAAGGCGCGCCGGTGTTCCGCCCGCTGATGCTGGCGCACCCGCTGGAGGAAGCGGATGTGGCCGCCCTGAACCCGCAGGAATGGGCGGCGGAGTGGAAATGGGACGGCATCCGGGTGCAGCTGACCGCGGGGCCGGGCGGCGCGCGGCTGTGGTCGCGCGGCAGCGAGGACATTTCCGGCAGCTTCCCCGACATCATCGCGGTGATGGATTTCCACGCCGTGCTGGATGGCGAACTGCTGGTGGTGCGCGATGGCGCCGTGGCGCCGTTCTCCGACCTGCAGCAGCGCCTCAACCGCAAGCTGCCGTCGCCGAAGATGCAGGCCGACTACCCGGTGCAGGTGCGCCTCTACGACATCCTGTTCGAGGACGGGCAGGACGTGCGCGGCCTACCTTTCGACAGCAGGCGGACGCATCTGGAAAATTGGGCGCGG
>JACMRO010000095.1 GCA_014376425.1 Rubritepida sp. | reverse complement strand
GCCGGCTCCACCGACATCGCGGCGGCGGATGGAGCATTCTACTTGTGGTGCGACATCAGCCGGCTGTCCAATGACAGCGCGGCTTTCGCCGCCGCGATGCTGGCGAGTGCCGGCATTGCCGCCACCCCCGGCGTGGATTTCGACCGCGGCCGCGGCCACCGCTACCTGCGGTTCAGCTATTGCGGCGGGGTGGCCGATATGCAGGCGGCACCGGGGCGCCTGCGGGCCTGGCTTAGCAGCTGATCAGGCCGCCTGCGTCGACATCAGCGTCAGGCGCGGCGAGACGGCGGTCGTTCGCTGCATCTGCTGGTCGCGCACGATGTAGCCACGGCCCCAGACCGTGCCGATCAGGCTGTCAGCCCCGGCCAACGCCAGCTTCTTGCGCAGCTTGCAGATGAACACGTCGATGATCTTGGCGTCGGGCTCATCAATGCCGCCGTAGAGGTGGTCGAGGAAGTTTTCCTTCGAAAGCACGGCGCCGCGGCGCAGCACCAGCAATTCTAGGATCGCGTATTCCTTGCTGGTCAGTGCCACGGGCTGACCCTCGACCGAGACCTCTCGCGCCGCCAGGTCCATGGTGATGCCACCCACCTCCAACCGCGAATGGGCAAAACCCTTGGAGCGGCGGACGATGGCCTGGAGGCGCGCCACCAACTCGTTCTGGTCGAACGGCTTGGCCAGATAGTCGTCCGCGCCCGCATTCAAGCCCTTGATCTTGTGCTCGGCCTTTGTCTGGCCGGACAGCATCAGGATGGGAGCGATGTTTTTGGCAGCGCGGATACGGCGCACGATGTCAAAGCCTTCGGCATCGGGCAGCATTACATCCATGATGATGGCGTCGTAATCGTAGAGCTTGGCAAGCTCCAGCGCTTCGGCCCCGGTCTCGGCGGTGTCGACCACCATGCGCGCTTGCTGGAGGACGAAGCTGATTCCGCGGGCAATGGTCCGATCATCTTCGACGAGCAGGATACGCATTGTAAGGCCCTTTGGTTGCTGTGGGCCCAACGATACTACCTATGCGTGTGCTGTCCATGCCTTTCAGCGTTAAGGTTGTAATCAAAATTGAGATTCAACGACAAAGTTTTCGTTTTATGTGAGCGGCCATGCAAATTGCGGGACATTGCGTTAACAGGCCCTGGATAGGCGCTGGGTGCTGCCATTATTGCCGACCAACGGCACGATCGGCCTTATAAACATCAACAAGGAGGCAATTTCTGCCCAGGGGGCCAGGACCGCTATTCGGCCACGGCACCCCTGAGCCCATCGAAGCGGCGTTACGCTCGGCGAAAACTTATTGCAGGCCTGTTGCCGGCCCTAAGCCTCACCCCTCTTCGTCGCGTTCGCGTTCGCCTTCGACCTCGATTTCCGCATCGATGGTCTCGTCCTCATCCTCAAGGTCATCGCTTTCGATCCCGGCCGCGTCGGCATCGGCGTCGGCATCCTCGGTCTCGGCGTCATCGGCCTCGCCATCCGCCCCCGCGACTGCCGCGCGCTTCTTCTTGATCTTCTCATCCGGCACGGCGGGGGCCCGCTTCGGGCGCGGCTGCTCAGCCGGCTGATCGGTGCCGCATTTGGGGCAACTCGCTGGCACCTTCGCCATATCGTAGAATTTTGCGCCACAGGCGACGCAGATGCGCTTCATTCCGAGGTCGGGCTTCGCCATGCTCAATGCCTTATAGAAGCTGCGCCGGCCGGTCCCCAAAGGGAGTGCCGGTGAAAGGGTGCGGCGCATTGCCATGCGCTCAACCCCCTGTCAAACCACGCGCGCCATGCATGACAGCACCACCCGCCGGCCATTCCGCTCCAGCCCGCCCGCGCAACCGCTTTCCGGCCGCCTGGCGGTGGCTGGCGACAAGTCGATCTCGCATCGCGCTTTGATGTTCGGGGCGCTTGCGGTCGGCATCACCACCATCGAGGGCCTGCTGGAAGGCGAGGACGTATTGCGCACCGCCGCGGCCATGCGGCTGCTGGGCGCGGAGGTGGACCGGCTGGGTCCAGGGGACGGAGGCGGCCGCTGGCGCGTCGCCGGCCGCGGAGTCGGCGGGCTGACCGAGCCCGACGACGTGCTGGATATGGGCAACAGCGGCACCGCGGCACGGCTGATCTGTGGCCTGCTGGCCGGGCACCCGATCTTCGCCGTCATGACTGGCGATGCCAGCCTTCGCCGGCGGCCGATGCAGCGCGTCACCGACCCGTTGGCCGCCACCGGCGCCATCTTCACAAGCCGCGAGGGCGGCCGACTACCGCTGGCGGTGCAGGGCGCGCGCGACGCGTTGCCGCTGGACTACACGCTGCCCGTCGCCTCGGCGCAGGTGAAAAGCGCCTGCCTGCTGGCCGGCCTCTGCGCCCGTGGCACCACCCGCATCATCGAGCCCGAGGCCACGCGCGACCATTCGGAGAACATGCTGCGGCATTTCGGCGCCACGGTCTTCGTCGAGAAGCACGGCCCCGGCGGAGGGCATGGCCGGGTCATCGAACTGATTGGCCAGCCCGAATTGGTGGCCGCCCCCGTGGTGGTGCCGGGCGACCCGTCATCGGCCGCCTTCCTGGCAGTGGCCGCCTTGCTGGTGCCAGGCAGCAGCATCGTCATCGAGAATGTCGGCCTGAACCCGCTGCGTGCCGGCATCTTCGCCACGCTGAATGAGATGGGCGCGGGCATCTCCGTGGCCAACGCGCGCACCGAGGGCGGCGAGCCGGTGGGTGACCTGGTGGTGAAGGCGACGGCGCTGACCGCAACGGATGTGCCGGCCGACCGCGCGCCCAGCATGATCGACGAATACCCCATCCTCGCCATCGCCGCGGCCGCCGCGCGCGGCACAACACGCATGCGCGGCCTGGCGGAATTGCGGGTGAAGGAGAGCGACCGCCTGGCGGCCACCGCGGCCTTGCTGCGCGCCGCGGGCGTGCGGGTGGAGATCGAGGGCGACGACCTGCTGGTGCATGGCGCCCGCTCCACTGGGGCCGGCGTGATCGCTGGCGGCGGCATGGTCGAGACCCACATGGACCACCGCATCGCCATGTCGGGCCTGGTGCTGGGGCTGGTGGCGCAAGCCGGCATGACCGTGGACGATGCAGGCTTCATCGAAACGAGCTTTCCGGGCTTCGCCGCGTTGGTAAACCATGCCGCCGGCGCGTCCGTGATCGTGCCAGCATGACGACCGGGACCATGCTTCGCAGCCCGACCGCCGGCTGGACAAGTCCGGCTGCATGATTGCCCCGGAAGTGGGGCATCGGGGCGTGCCGGCTGCATCGGCCACCCGGGGGCGGATCATCATCGCGGTGGACGGGCCCGCCGCTGCCGGCAAGGGCACGCTGGCCCGGCGGCTGGCCACCACCCTGGCGCTGCCTTACCTGGATACCGGCCTGCTCTACCGTGCCGTAGGCCGCCGCGTGCTGGATGCGGGGGGCGACCCGCGCGACGTGCCGGCCGCCCTGGCCGCCGCCGCCGCACTGCAGGTGTCCGACTTCGCCCGTGCCGATCTGCGCGACCCGGTGGCCGACATGGCGGCGACCGCGGTGGCCGCGATTGCTGATCTGCGCGCGGCACTGCTGGGCTTCCAGCGCAGCTTCGGCGGAGCGCAGGGCGCCGTGCTGGACGGCCGGGACATCGGCACCGTGGTTTTTCCTGACGCGCGGGCGAAGCTCTTCGTCACCGCCTCGGCCGAGGAGCGGGCGCGCCGGCGCCAGGCCGAGTTGGTGGCCCGTGGCGTCGCCGCCGATTACGCGCAAGTGCTGTCCGAAATCCGCGACCGCGACGCGCAGGACGAGAACCGTCCCGTCTCCCCCCTGCGGCCCGCTGCGGATGCGATGCTGCTCGATACCACGGCGCTCGACGCCGATGGGGCCTTCGCGCGCGCCATGCAGCTGCTGGCGCCTCACATCGTGGATGAAGCGCTCCTGCGTAAGGCTTGAGGGCTTGTTCGCCGCCGATTGACTGCTTGACCACCGCCCGGAACAGGCGGATACGCGCGGGACAGGTCATGGGCATGTTCCGTGACCCTTTGGCCTCAAGCACCAAAGCGGATACCGGGCGGACCGTCACGCGCCCGGTACTTTTGGCGGTTTCGTTTTCGATTCCGCAAGCCGTTTCCGCGAACCGGAAGCGCAGGCCTTGGCGGGCCACGCCCGCCTCAGGACATACATACTGCATGGCACAAGCCACCGCCCTCGCTGAACCCGAGGATTTTGCCACCCTTCTTGATGAAATGATGGGTGCCGACACCGGCTTCGCCGGATCTGTCGTCACCGGCCGCGTGATCCGCATCGACGATGATGTGGCCGTGGTCGATGTGGGCCTGAAGAGCGAGGGCCGCGTTCCGCTCAAGGAATTCGCGCCGCCCGGCGCCAAGCCCGAAGTCAAGCCCGGCGACATGGTCGAGCTGTTCATCGAGCGCTACGAGGACCGCGACGGCTCGATCGTGCTCAGCCGCGAGAAGGCCCGCCGCGAGGAGGCCTGGACATTGCTGGAGAAGGCGGCCGCCGCGCAGGTGCGCGTCAACGGCATTATCTTCGGCCGCGTCAAGGGTGGCTTCACCGTCGACCTGGGCGGCGCCGTGGCCTTCCTGCCCGGCAGCCAGGTCGACATCCGCCCTGTCCGCGACGTGGGCCCGCTGATGGGCATGAGCCAGCCCTTCCAGATCCTGAAGATGGACCGCGCCCGCGGCAACATCGTGGTGTCGCGCCGTGCGGTGCTGGAGGAGACGCGCGCCGAACAGCGCAGCGAGCTGATCCAGGGCCTCAAGGAAGGTATGATCCTGGACGGCGTGGTGAAGAACATCACCGATTACGGCGCCTTCGTGGATCTGGGCGGCGTCGATGGGTTGCTCCATGTGACCGACATCGCCTGGCGCCGGATCAACCACCCCAGCGAGGCACTGACCATCGGCATGCCGGTGAAGGTGCAGGTGGTGCGCTTCAACCAGGAGACGCAGCGCATCAGCCTGGGCATGAAGCAGCTGATGTCCGACCCCTGGGATGGCGTGGCGATCAAGTACCCGGTCAACGGCAAGTTTGCTGGTCGCGTGACCAACATCACCGACTACGGCGCCTTCGTGGAGCTGGAGCCGGGCGTCGAGGGCCTGGTGCACGTCAGCGAGATGTCCTGGACCAAGAAGAACGTGCACCCGGGCAAGATCGTCGCGACCTCCGAGCAGGTGGACGTGCTGATCCTGGATGTGGACGAGCCCAAGCGCCGCATTTCGCTGGGCCTGAAGCAGGCGCAGGGCAACCCGTGGGAGGTGTTCCAGGATGCCAACCCGCCGGGCAGCGTGATCGAGGGCGAGATGCGGAACATCACCGAATTCGGCCTACTCATCGGCATTGCCGCGGAAGTGGACGGCATGGTCCACATGTCCGACCTCAGCTGGGACGAGCCGGGCGAGGTGGCCATGCAGGCCTACCAGAAAGGCCAGATGGTCCGCGCCAAGGTGCTGGACATCGATATCGAGAAGGAGCGCATCTCGCTCGGCATCAAGCAGCTGGAGGCCGACCCGGCCGCCGAGGTGCTGGACCGTATCCGCAAGGGCGAGATCGTAACCTGCACGGTGACGAAGGTGGAAGCCAACGGCATCGAGGTGAAGGTGGAGGAGATCCTGACGGGCTTCATCCGCCGGGCCGAGCTGGCGCGCGACCGGCAGGACCAGCGGCCGGAGAAGTACGGCATCGGCGAGACCCTGGAGGCCAAGGTGGTCGCCGTGGACCGCGCTGCACGCCGCCTGTCACTGACCGTGAAGGGCCGCGAAGTGGAGGAGGAGCGCGAGGCGATCAAGGAGTTCGGGACGGTGGATTCCGGTGCCTCGCTGGGCGACATCCTGGGCGCAGCCATTCGCCGGCAGCGGGAGATGGCTGGGAAGGAGTGATCCTTTCGGCTTGAGTGACAGACATGGAACCCCGGGTGCGGAAGGGCCCGGGGCTTTTTGTTTGTTTGAACATCGGCAGAAAGATCGGCGTTTTCTGCGTCATCTTCGTCGAAAATTGTGTAGTGTAAGTAGGTTAGGGCCAATTAGGATCGGCAAAATGGAGCTGGAAAGCCCCTCCCGCATGGAGCCCGCCCTGCCTGAGCCGGTCAGCGGCGAGTTACTGGACCTTGTGGCCGAGCTATCCTCTGCCGCCGGTGCGGTGGATGCGCGGCTGCACCCCACCTCGGCCGCCGGCCTTGCCGAGGCGGTGCGGATGATGAATTGCTACTTCTCCAACCTCATCGAAGGTCACAACACGACCCCGCACGAGATCGAAGCGGCAGTCGCCAATTACATTCCAAATCATGGCGACCGCCGCAATCTGCTGATCGAGGCACGCGCCCACATCCGGCTGCAAAGGGAGATCGACCGCCAACATGCCGCAGGAGCGCTGCCCGATCCGGCCTCGCCCAATTTCATCCGCTGGCTGCACCGCGAATTCTACAACGGCGCTACCGCTGACATGCTTGATGTCGAAGGCCGCTTCACGATGGTGCCGGGCGAATTCCGCGCCTTGCCGGGGGAGGACGTCACGGTCGGCAGGCACCAGCCGCCTTCGGCATCCGCTGTCGCGGCCTTCATGGCGCATTTCGAGACACGCTACCGGCTGGCGAGGCTCGGTGCCGGATCGCGGCTACTGGCCATGGCGGCGGCCCATCATCGCCTGAACTACATCCATCCCTTCCTGGACGGGAACGGCCGCGTCAGCCGGTTGATGAGCCACGCCATGGGGTTGCAGGCCGGGGTCGGTGCGCATGGCCTCTGGTCGGTCTCACGTGGTCTCGCGCGCGGGTTGAGGAGCCGGCGCGAGTACAAGCTGATGATGGACAGGGCGGACACGCCTCGGCAGGGCGATCTGGACGGGCGCGGCAACCTGTCCCTGAGCGCGTTGCAGGAATTCTGCGCCTGGTTCCTAACGGTGTGCTTGGACCAGGTTCGGTTCATGTCCCGCCTCTTCGCGCTCGATGCGCTGATGCCACGACTGCGAATCTATGCCGAGCGACGGCAGTGGCGCCCTGAGGCAGCGCTTCTTTTGGAGCGCGCCATGCAACAAGGAGAAGTGTCGCGGGGCGATGCAACGGCCATCACTGGCCTGCGGGAACGCAGTGCACGGACCCTGCTTGGAACAATGACTGGCGACGGCATCCTCGGGTCAGTCACGCCGAAGGGGCCGGTGTCGCTGCGCTTCAGGATCGACGCCATCGAAATCCTGTTTCCAGGATTGTTCCCGGAAACCTGACGCGCCTATGGGCCGCAAGGCGCTCCCGCCTCACAAACTCATGCCCAGCGCCGGCTCAGCGCCCTCTGGCAACGGGCACACATAAGGCGTCCGCGCCATCTTCGCCGCATGCTCCGCCTTCGCCGCCGCGATCACCTCCGGCTTCAGCAGCGCATCCACCGCCGTCCCCGCCATCACCTTCGCCACATGCACCAGCCCCTTATGGCTGGCCGCGTTCTTGCCCTGCGCCGTCAACTGCCAGCTATGCCCGGGCGTGCCGATCGCATAGGTCGCGCCCCGCGCCTGCACCGTCGGAATCCGCCAGCTCACATCGCCCACATCCGTGCTGCCGATCATCTTCTCCGGCTTCGCATCCACCGGGATGACCGCGTCGCACAGCGGCACGTCCCGCTCCGGCACACCCGCCCGGCGCCAGCTCGCGCTGATATCCTCGGCACTCAGCGTCGCCTGGAATGTTTTCGCGACCTCCCGGTCCGCCTCATCGAAAGGCGGCGGCCCCAGCCGGTCCAGACTGCTCTGCATTAGCGCCTCCAGCGGCGCATTGCCCATCAGGTTCGACACCGCGGAGATGACCTGCGTCGAAACGCTCGTCTCCGTCATCAGCGCCGCCCCATCGGCGATTTTTCGCACCCGCACCACCAACCGGCTTAGCTCCACCACATCCCGCGCGCGGATCAGGTAGCGCACCACCGCCCGCCCCTGCACGACATTCGGCGCCACGCCACCGGCGTCGAGATAGGCGTAATGCACCCGCGCATCGCTCGGCATGTGTTCGCGCATGTAGTTCACGCCCACATTCATCAGCTCCACCGCATCGAGCGCCGAGCGCCCCAGATGCGGCGCGGCGGCGGCATGCGACGACCGGCCCACGAAGGTGAAATCGATCCGCGTATTGGCCAGCGACACCGGCTCCATCACGCCCGAGAAGGCGCTGGGGTGCCAGGAAATGGCGATGTCCACATCGTCAAAGGCGCCGTCCCGCACCATAAAACCCTTGGCGGCGCCGCCCTCCTCGGCCGGGCAGCCATAGTAGCGCACGCGCCCCGGCAGCCCGTTCGCGGCCAGGTACTGCTGCACCGAAATCGCCGCCAGCATCGCGGCGGACCCCAGCAGATTATGCCCGCAG
>JACMRO010000094.1 GCA_014376425.1 Rubritepida sp. | reverse complement strand
GGCCGGCGCCGCGGGCATGGAGGTGCTGGGGACCAACGAGGCTATTTCACCAGCCTGCGGGACCAGCTCTGGCGCCGTCCGACGGCGGTGGATGTCGGTATCGTCCACGTCGCGCGCGCGACGATGCCGGTAATGGGCGACCTGGTGGGGGCCGCGTTGTTCCTGTGCGGCCCGGAAGCGGGCTTCATCACTGGCCAGACGCTGGTGCTGCATGCTGGCGGTCCCTCACATTGATCCTCGTCGGCATCGGCGCAAGCCTGCCAGGTCCGGATGGCGCGGCGCCAAAGGCCAGCTGTCAGGCGGCGGCGGCGGCACTGGACGCGCTGCCCGGGCTGCGGCTGCGGGCGTTGAGCCGTTGGTGGGCGAGCGCGCCGATCCCGCCCATGCCCGGGGCGCCCTGGTTCGTGAACGGCGTGGCCCGGCTGGAAGGGCGGGCGGACCCCGCCGCGCTGCTGGCCGCGCTGCATCGGATCGAGGCCAGCTTCGCCCGCGCCCGGCATTTTCCCAATGCGCCCCGAACCCTCGATCTCGACCTGCTGGACATGGACGGGCTGCAGATCGGCGGCCCTGGCCTGGTTCTGCCCCATCCACGCATGCAGCTGCGCGAGTTCGTGCTGCGGCCCCTGCTGGAAGTGGCGCCGGGCTGGCGCCACCCGGTTCTGGGCGGAGCTGCCGCGCTGCTGGCCGCGCTGCCGCCCCAGGCGCTTCATCCGTTGTGAAGAGATTCACCATCCGTTAAGCGCCCGGGGGCAAGAATTGCCGGGAGAGTGATGGAATCGACCCATGAGCCTGGCTGCCCGATCCGACCCCACAGCCAGCCCCTGCACGGTCTGCAACGGGCAACCCAGGGACGATCTGACCGGCCTGCTCCCGCGCGGCGCCTTCATGGCGGCGATGGCGGAGGCGCTACGGCGGCCTGGCGCCGGCATTTGTCTGCTGTTGCTCGATCTCGACCGTTTCAAGGCGGTCAATGACAGCCTGGGCCACCCGGTGGGCGATGCGTTGCTGCGGGCGGCGGCGGCGCGCATCGGCCGTGCCGTTCGCGCCGGCGATGTGGTCGGCCGGTTGGGTGGCGATGAATTCGCGGTGCTGCTGGCGGCGCCGGTGGACGGGCGGGCGGCCCGGCGGCTGGGCGCGCGGCTGGTGAAACAGCTCAGCCGACCCTACCTGATGGGCGGGCAGGTCGCGCATATCGGCGTCAGCATCGGCGCAGCTCTGGTCGGCCCGATCGGCCAGGACGCCGATGGGCTGCTGGCGCAGGCCGACCTGGCACTCTACGCCGCCAAGGCGGCAGGTCGGGGCTGCGCGAAGTTGTTCGGCCCGGCGATGCGCGCCACGACCGACGCGGTGCTGGCGCTGCGGCTCGACCTGCGGGAGGCGCTGGAGCGGCAGGAGTTCACCCTGTTCTACCAGCCCCTGCTGAACATCGCGCAGAATCGCATCGAGGGGTTCGAGGGGCTGCTGCGCTGGCACCATCCGGTGCGGGGCCTGGTGGCGCCGCGGCGCTTCATCCCGATGGCCGAGCAGCTGGGGCTGATGCCGGCAATCGGCGCATGGGCGTTGCGGGCAGGCTGCGCCGAGGCGGTGCGCTGGCCCGAAGGGCAGCGGCTGGCGCTGAACGTTTCCGCCAGCCAGTTCCACGACGGCCGCTTTCCTGCATTGGTGGCCCAGGTGCTGGCGGAGACCGGGCTGGCACCCGCACGGCTGGAACTGGAACTGCCCGAGGCCGCACTGGTGCTGGCGGGCGAGACCGCGCTGCTGCGGCAAATGCGGGCTCTGCGGGGCCTGGGCGTCGGGTTGGCGCTGGATGATTTTGGTACCGGGCACGCGTCGCTGACGCAGCTACGCGGCATGCCGGTGCAACGGCTGAAGATCGACCCCAGTTTGGCTGGTGACACGGCGATGCTGCGCGCGGTGCTGGGCATCAGCGGGGTGATGGGCTTCGTAACCACGGCCGAGGGGGTGGAGACGCCGGCGCATCTTGCACTCCTGCGTGAGCATGGCTGCACCGAGGCGCAGGGGCGGCTGATCAGCCAGCCACTGCCGGTGGCGCAGCTTTGGACGGTCTCGCCGCCGCGGGTGCCGCGCATCCTGCAGGCCGCCTGAGGCTTGCTTCGGGGCGCGCGCATGGCTATCTGAAGGTTTACGCCGCTGGGGAGCGATTCCCGGCCGGCCCGTCTGTTCCCAGGAGTATCCATGGCCCGCGTCACCGTCGAAGACTGCATCCTTCAGGTCCCCAACCGCTTTGGCTTGGTCCTGTATGCCGCCCAGCGCGCCCGCAACATCAGCCGTGGCGAGAGTCTGACCCTGGATCGCGACAATGACAAGAACCCGGTCGTCGCGCTGCGCGAGATCGCCGAGCAGAAGGTGGAGTTGCCCAACCTCGAGGCCGACCTGGTGAAGAGCCTGAGCCGCGCGCCGGAGCCCGAGCCGGTCGAGGACGAGGTGATGGACCTGATCGCGACCGACGAGAACATCTTCGGCGTGATGGACGTGAACGAGGAAATGCCGGGCGGCGACGTGATCGACGAGTCGGTCGACATCGAGGCCGCGATCGGCGCCGAACTGTTCGGCGAGGAATAAGGGGCTCCTTGGGCCCGGCCCAACCACCCCCCCCCAATCCGACGCACGCGCCGGAGGGGTTGAACGCGGGCGCCGGCCCGGTGCCCGGCCTCGAAAATGCCATGGTCTTCGTCACCAAGGCGGTGGAAAGGGACAGCCGGCTGGATGGCGCGTTGCTGGCCGAGGCCGCCCGGTTGGCGGCAACCGCCCATGCGGGCCAAGTCCGCCGCAACGGCGAACCCTACATTATCCACCCGATCGCGGTCGCTGAGATCCTGGCCGGCTACAAGCTGGATACGGCGACACTGGCCACCGCGCTGTTGCACGACGTGGTCGAGGACACCCCAACCAGCCTGGCCGACATCACCCGCCGCTTCGGGCCCGAGATCGCCAAGCTGGTCGACGGCGTCACCAAGCTGTCCCGCATCGAGGTGCAGTCCGAGCGCACCAAGCAGGCGGAGAATCTGCGAAAACTCCTGATGGCGGTGAGCGAGGACATCCGCGTCCTGCTGGTCAAGCTGGCCGACCGGCTGCACAACATGCGCACGCTGCATCATGTACCCAAGCCCGAGAAGCGGGCGCACACGGCGCGCGAGACGCTGGACATCTATGCCCCCCTGGCCGAGCGCATCGGCATGGAGCGGCTGAAGACCGAGCTGGAGACCCTGGCCTTCCGCGAGCTGAACCCGGAGGCATGGCAGGGCATTCAGGCGCGGCTGACCTTCCTGCGCGGCCAGTCCGCCGACCTGATCACCGAGATCGAGACCGACATCGCCCAGGTGCTGCGCGGCCACGGCGTCGCGGTCGAGGAGGTGCTGGGGCGCGAGAAGTCGCCCTATTCGATCTGGCGCAAGATGGAGGCGAAGAACGTCGCCTTTGAGGCGCTGTCCGACGTGATGGCCTTCCGCGTCATCCTGTCGGAGAAGGCGCAGTGCTACCTCGCGCTGGGCGCCGTGCACGATGCCTACCGGACAATTCCCGGCCGCTTCAAGGACTACATCAGCACGCCCAAGGCCAACGGCTACCAGAGCCTGCACACCGGCGTCACCGTGCCGGCCAAGCGGCATGCCAAGATCGAGGTGCAGATCCGCACCCGCGCCATGCATGAGGTCGCCGAATACGGGGTGGCCGCGCACTGGGTCTACAAGCAGGTCGAGCAGGAGCCCCGCCGCTACCCCTGGATGAAGGCGCTGCTCGAGATCATCGAGACCGCCGGCGAGCCGCAGGACGTGCTGGAGAACACCAGGCTGCAGCTGCATATCGAAAGCGTCTTCGTCTTCACCCCCAAGGGTGAGTTGTTCGAGCTGCCGCGCGGCTCCACCCCCATCGACTTCGCCTACATGGTGCACAGCCAGATCGGCGACACCTGCGTCGGTGCCAAGGTCAACGGCAAGGTCCTGCCGCTGCGCCAGCAACTGGCCAATGGCGACCAGGTAGAGATCATCACCGCCCGGGGCGGCAAGCCCAACCCGGACTGGCTGAACTTCGTCGCCACCGGCCGTGCCCGTGCCCGCATCCGCCGCTTCGCGCAGGCCGCGGAGCGTGAGACGCAGCGCGCCGAAGGCCGCTCCGCCATCGCCAAGGCGTTCCGCCAGGACGGGCTGGATTTCGCCGACAAGATGTTGGAGCCGGCGCTCAAGGCGTTGAAGCAGCCTGGCGCCGAGGACGTGTTCATCGCCGTGGGCAGCGGCGCGCTGGGCCCGCGTGAGGTGCTGTTCGCGGTTTTCCCCGAGCTGCGTGGGCCGACCCGCGCCGCCGAGCCCATGATGCTGACGCGGCCGCGCGGCAGGCTGGGTGCGGGGCCGTTGCTGGGCGCGCCGGGCGAGGCGCCGGTGGCCCAGCCGATGGCGATCTCGGGCCTGCCGCCCGGCACGCCGGTGAACTATGCCGGCTGCTGCAACCCGATGCCTGGCGACGTCATCCTGGGGATCATCAACACCGGCCGCGCCATTACGATCCATCGGCGGGATTGCCCGACGCTGGACGGGTTCTCGGCCACGCCCGAGCGGTTCTTCGAGGTCGGCTGGGAAGCGCGACAGGCGGGCGCGCACACCGCCCGGCTGTCCGTCCTGGCGGCGAACGAGCCCGGCGTGCTGGCGGGGCTGACCAACGCCATCGCCAAGCAGGACGGCGCCATCGCCTCCCTGCGCATCAGCCGCCGCGCCGATGAATGCGACGTGGCGCTGGAGGCGGAGGTGCGCGACCTGCCTCACCTCGCCCGCATCATGGCCGGGCTGCGTGCCTGCCCGGGGGTGATCCGGGTCGACCGGGCACGGGGCTAGGCCCGCAGCCGCGGCCTAGGCGCGGATACTCGCCAGGAAGCTGGCTGCCTTGCTTCGCAGCGCCGTCGCCTGCGCGCTCAATGCGTCGGACGTGCCGCGCATGTCGTTCGCGGCCACCCCGGTGGCGCCGGCGGCGCGCTGGACATCGGCGATGCGTTTCACCACCACACCGGTCCCTTCTGCAACCTGCGCCGCGCTGCGGGCGATCTCACGCGTCGCGGCACCCTGTTCCTCAACGGCGCCGGCGATGGCGGTGGTCACCTCGTTCAACCGCTCGATGGTGGCGCCGATGTTGCGAAGCGCGCCGGCCGCATCCTGGGTGGTGCCCTGGATGGCGCTGATCTGGGCGGCGATCTCCTCGGTCGCGCGCGCCGTCTGGCTGGCCAGGCTCTTCACCTCGCTGGCGACGACGGCAAAGCCCTTGCCGGCCTCGCCAGCCCGCGCCGCCTCGATGGTCGCATTCAACGCCAACAGGTTGGTCTGGCCGGCGATGTTGCTGATCAGGCGCACCACATCGCCGATCTTGGCCGCTGCCTGCACCAGGCCCTGCACGGTGGCGTCCGTCGCCCGCGCCTCCTGCGCCGCGGCGCGCGCCACGTCGGCGCCCTCGGTCACCTGGCGGGTGATCTCGGCCACGCTGGCGGCCAGCTGCTCGGCGCTGGCCGCCACCGCCTGCACATTCTGCCCGGCCTGGCCGGATACCTCGGCCACCGCATCGGCCTCCCGCCCACTGGTCGCCGCGGCCTCACCCACGGTGGCGACGCCCGCGCGCATCTCGACCGCCGATTGCGCCACAGCCTCGACCACGCTGCCCACCTCGGCCTCGAAGTCATCGGCCATGCGCGCCTGTCCCGTGGTCTGCCGCCACATCAGCATGCAGCCGACATACGTTCCGGCATCGTCCAGGATGGCGTTGATCTTGATGTCGAACACCTCGCTGCCCAGGCGCAGCCTGGTGTCATGCGGCAAACGGCCCGGCTCGGCCAGCACGCCGCGCAGCTCGGCCAGTTCGGGCGCCAGGGTATCGATCCGGGCGCCGACCAGCGGCTCTGCCCGCACCAGCCGCAGCAGCCGCTCGCATTCGGGATTGCTGTAGTTGATGGTGAACTCCGTGCGCGGGTCGGCCACCATCACGCCCGTTCCCATCTGCTGCAGCATCTGGCCCTGGCCGAAGGCGCCGCGCGCGGCGGCCCGCAGCGCCTCCAGCGCCACCGCGATGCGGCCAACCTCGTCGCGCCGGTCCTGGTCCTGCACCGGCTCACGCGTCTTCCCACCCGCGATGGCGGTGACCTGGGCGGTCAGCCGCCGCAGCGGCGTGCCGATGGCGCGAGCCGTGATGAAGCCCGACAGCAGCAACATCAGCGCGACCGCCACGCCGGCGATCAGCACTTGCGAGGTGATCGCTCTCACCGCCTGTTCGGACTGGGCACCGGCCTGGCGGGCCTCCGCCTGCAAGGCCTCGCTGGCGCGCTGCGTGGCACTCTCCACCACGGCACGGCTGGGCCCGCTGCGCTCGCGCCGGTGGGTCTCGATGGCGATGCCGGCCTGGATCACCGCATCGGCGTGGGTCGCGATGTCCTCGGCGACCGCACCCATGCGCTGCACGTCCTGGCGCAAGGCTTCGGGTACGGCGCTCTCAAGCCGGCGCAGATGCACCCGCTGCTGGCTGGCCGCACGCCGCACCCGCTGCGCCGTCGCCTGATCACCGGTTGCCAGATAACGGTTGGCGCCCATCCGGACCTCGTTCACTGCGTTGGTGTAGGTGCCCAGCACCTCACGTGCGTTGTCCAGCGCCTCGCCGTTCAAGGCGAAGCCGATATTGGCGGTGACGCTTTCCACCGATTGGTCGAACTCCGGCATGCGGGGTAGCAGACGCTCGTCGCGCGTCCGCACCAGCTCGGTCCGCCGGCGGGCCGTGTCGTCGTAGAGGCCCGACAATGTCCGAAGGCCGGTCAGCATCTCCTCCAGCGCGGTGCGGGCCTGTGGGGTGCGTGCCAGCGCCAGGGCCGAGGTCGCGGCGGTGCTCGAGGCCGCCATGGCTTCCGCCACCCGGCGGTTCTCCCCCTCGATTCCGGCGGGGTTTTGCGCCAGCAGCATGCCGCGATGCGCGGCCACCGCGAACATCAGCCGCGCGATCGATTCGGTGGCCATCTGCTGCGCCCGCGCGGCGTCACGCTCCGACTTACCCGCTTGGTGCGCCTTCTGCGTCTCCAGGCTCACCAGCACCACGAGCACGCCCAGCATCAGCACGGCGCAGGCCGAACTGACCGCGAGCTTCCAACCGACCGAGAGGTTCCGAAACAGCCGCATCGTGCATCTCCTGCAATTGCAAGGTACCCAAACACAGGGCGGTAAACCCGAGGTGAAGTTGGCTGGACAGCAGCCTGTCGCCCGGGCAACACCGGCCCACCCCAGGAGAGCGCCGCCCATGATGTTCGATTTCGAGACCCTGCCCGCCCGCGACCGTTACAAGCTGCTGGTCTCCACCGTGGTGCCGCGCCCGATCGCCTGGGTGGTCAGCCAGGACCTGGCCGGCCAGGTGAACGCCGCGCCCTATTCCTTCTTCAATGCCTTCGGCGACGATCCGGCGGTGATCGCCATCGGCTGCGGCCCGCGTGCGCCGGGGGTGCCGAAGGATACGCTGGCCAACATTCGCGCCACCGGCCAATTCGTTGTCTGCATGGTGCCGGAGGCACAGATGCACGCCATGGTCGTCACCGCCACCGACTTCCCCGAAGGCACCGATGAGATGGAAATCGCCGGCCTGACCAAGGTCGCCAGCACCCGGGTGGCGCCGCCGCGTATCGGCGAGAGCCCGGTCGCCATGGAATGCGAGACGTTCCAGCTGGTGGAGGCCGGCCGGCACACCATCGTCATCGGCCGCGTGCTGGCCATGCATGTGCGCGACGATGCGGTGATGAACGTCGAGAAGAGCTACATCGACACGCCGAAGCTGGAACTGGTGGGCCGCATGCATGGCAGCGGCTGGTATGCCCGCACCACCGACCGGGTGGAGGTGCCGCGCTACACCGCCGAGCAATGGGCCGCGAAGCAGGCGGCTGGCTGATCACGCATTCGTGGCATGCGGTGGCCCGCCGGCCCCTTTAGCTTTGCCCCGAATGGCAGGTGGGAGGACAGCGTGGCGGTCTATCTGGATGTGCCCTACTGCAACCAGCTCTCGGTGCCCGAGGCCTGCAGCGACCTGAACGACCCGACCGGCTGCTGGTACTGCTCGGCCTGCATGATCGGCTGGTATTTCGAGGCCGGGCCGCGACAGGGCCTGCCCGAACTGCACACCTCCCGCCTGCCGGCGGACATCCAGGGGCGGGCGGGCTTCACCGGCCACGTCGCCACCGGCTCAGCCGATGCGGCGCAGATGATGCAGGCCTTCGGCGGCGGCCAGAGCGAGCATGTGCTGCTGGCGAAGCGGGAACATCTGACGCCGCTGCCGCATTGCGCCGAGGCCCGCTACGCCTACAGCAATGCCGAGCTGGAGCGGCTGCTGCGCCGCTACGGGCCGATTTTCTTCTACTGGCAGAAGACGCGCGACGGGCAGACTTACGGCCATGCCTCGGTGCTGGTGGGCGTCCGCCAGGCCAGCCCCGACCTGATCTTTCACGACCCTGAGAATGCGCCGCGCTCCTCGATGGACCTGTCGGAGTGGAACGCCAAGCGGCAGCGCTGGAAGTATTCGCAGATGCGGCGCGAGGGCGTGGCGCATCAAATCCGGCAGGTGCCGGCCTGATTGACCCACGCCGCCCGCGCGGCGGAGAATGCCGGGATGGATGATCCGCCCCGCGACGTGACCGAGGCCATCCGCAGCCGCCAGTCGGTGCGGGCCTTCCTCCCCAGGCCGGTGCCGGCTGACCTGCTGCGGTCGGTGCTGGAGACGGCATCATACGCCCCCAGCGGCTCCAACCTGCAGCCCTGGAATGTCTTCGTGCTGACCGGGGCGTCGCTGCGGGCGCTGGCGCAGGCGTTACGCGGCGCCTTCGAGGCCGGCGAGACCGGTGCGCGGGACTACGCATACTACCCCTCCACGGTGGCCGAACCCTTTCTGTCCCGTCGCCGCGCCTGTGGTTGGGGGCTGTATGGCACGTTGGGCATTGAGCGGGGCGAGACTGCGCGGATGGCGGCGCAGCGCGCCCGCAACTACGAGTTCTTCGGCGCGCCGGCGGGCCTCGTCTTCACCCTGGATGGCGAACTGGAGACCGGCAGCTGGATGGATTACGGCGGCTTCCTGCAGACGGTGATGCTGGCCGCGCGGGGCGCCGGCCTGCACAGCTGCGCGCAGGCATCGATCGCGGAATACCCGGCCATCATCCGCGCCCACCTGCCGGTACCGACCGGCCACAAGGTGGTGTGCGGCATGGCGCTGGGCTACGCCGACATGGCCGCGCCGGTGAACGGTTTTCGCACCGAGCGGGCGCCGGTGGCGGCGTTCGCGACCTTCCTGGACTAGGCAGCGCGCGGGCCCCGGGATAGACCCGCCTGAGAATGCTTCGCAACCGCGCCTGATGGCTGCCACCATGTACACCCCGCGCCTGCCGGCCCTCAGCCTGGCCGGTCTGCTGCTGGCCGCGCTGGTATCCCTGCCTTTGCTGGCCGTGCTGGTCTCGGCCGCGGTACCGGCGGGTGCTGTGTGGTCGCACATCGCCGCCACCACCCTGCCGGATATGCTGGGCAACTCGGCCCTGCTGGCGCTGCTGGTGGCGCTGATGGCCGGCAGCGCGGGCGCGTGCACCGCGTGGCTCGTCACCGCCTGCCGCTTTCCCGGCCACCGCCTGCTGGAAATGGCGCTGCTGCTGCCGCTGGCCATGCCCGCCTACGTCGCCGGTTACGCCTATACCTGGCTGCTCGACGCGGCCGGGCCGGTGCAGGCGGGGCTGCGCGCCGCCACCGGCCTCAGCTTCCGCCAGATGAGCTGGTTCCCCGAGATCCGTTCGCTGGGCGGCGCGGCGCTGGTGCTGGCGATGGTGCTCTACCCCTACATCTACCTGCTGTGCCGGGCGGCATTCCTCAGCCAGTCGACATGCCTGATCGAGGTGTCGCGCACGCTCGGCCACTCCATGGGGCGGACCTTCCTGCATGTGGCGCTGCCGCTGGCGCGCCCGGCGCTGGCTGCCGGCGTGGCACTGGCGCTGATGGAAGTGCTGGCCGATTTCGGCACGGTGCAGCACTTCGGCGTCCGCACCTTCACCACCGGCATCTACGAAACCTGGTTCGGGCTGGAGGATCGGGGTGCGGCCAGCCAGCTGGCGGCGGCCCTGCTGGGCTGCGTGGCGCTGCTGCTGCTGTTCGAGCGTCTGGCCCGCGGCGGGCGTCGCTACCACCCGACGACGACTCGCCACCCGCCGTTCCGGCCGGTCGCGATCACCGGCCCCAAGGGCTGGGTGGTGGCTGCGCTGTGTGCGGCGCCCGTGCTGCTGGGCTTCGTGCTCCCCGCCGCGACGCTGCTGTGGCTGACGGCCACGGCGGGTGACCCGCTGGCCCGCCGGCTGCTGCCCTTTGCCGCCAATTCGGTGCTGCTGGCGGCGGCGACCGCCATATGCGCGGTCGCACTGGCCGCGGTTCTGGCCTGGGGGGCACGGCTGCATCGCGGGCCCGCGCCGCGCTGGGCGATGCGGCTGGCCGGGCAGGGCTACGCACTGCCCGGCAGCGTCATCGCGGTGGGCACGCTGGTGCCCTTCGGCCT
>JACMRO010000093.1 GCA_014376425.1 Rubritepida sp. | reverse complement strand
CGAGACGCTGCCCGGCTTCACCGCCACGGTCTGGTACGGGCTGCAGGTGCCGCGCGGCACGCCGGGCGCTGCCGTGGAGCGCCTCAATCAGGTGTCGAACGCACTGCTGGCCGAGCCCGCCGTGGTTGCGCGGCTGGCCGGCATCGGTGTCTCCGCCATGGGCGGCACAGCGGCCGAATTCACCCGCTTCATCGCCGCCGAGGCCGCGCAATGGCGCGCGGTAATCCGCGACGCCGGGATCACCGCCCAATAACCTAAGGACGCCAACATGTTCAGCCGCCGCACCCTGCTCGCCGCCCCCACCCTGGCGCTGCCCGCCGCCGCGCAGTGGCAGCCGACCCGGTCCATCCGCCTGGTCGTCGGCTCCACCCCCGCCGGCACGACCGACATCGCCGCCCGCATCCTGGCTGAGCGGCTGACCCAGCGCCTGGGCCAATCCGTACTGGTCGAGAACCGGCCGGGCGCGGGCGGCAATGTCGGCGCCGATGTGGTGGCGAAATCAGAGCCTGACGGCCACACCCTGTTGATGCAGACGGTCAGCTCGGGCGCCATCAACTACCCGCTCTATGGCGCGCGCATGCCGATCCGGCCGGAGGATCTGGCGGCGGTGGGGCTGCTGCTGCGGGTGCCCAACGCCATCTTCGTGACCAACGCCGTGCCGGTGACGACGCTGGCCGAGCTGGTGGCGTTGCTGCGCGCCAGGCCCGGGCAGCTCAATATCGGCTCCAGCGGCATCGGCACATCGCTGCACATGACCGGGGAATTACTGAAGCTGGCGACGGGGGTGGAGATCACCCATGTGCCTTTCCGGGGCTCCGGGCCCATGCTGCAGGAGATGATCGCCGGCCGGATCGAGGTGGGCGTGGACAACCTGCCCAGCGTGATCGGCCACCTGCGCGAGGGCCGTCTGCGGCCGCTGGCGGTGACCACGGCCGCCCGCAGCCCCGCCCTGCCGAACGTGCCGACCTGCGCCGAGGCGGGCTTCCCTGCGATCGAGGCCACCGCGTGGTTCGGCGTGCAGGCGCCGGCGCGCACGCCGCCCGCGGTGATCGAACGCCTGGGCGCCGAAATCAATGCCGTGGTTCAGGACCCAGCGAGCTGGGCGCGGCTGGCCGAGCTGGGCGGGATGAAGCCCGACCTGCAGCCCGATGGCGGCACCAACCCGGCCGGCTTCGAACGCTTCATCCAGGCCGAGATTGTGAAGTGGACCGAGGTGGTGCGGCGTTCGGGGGCATCCGTCGAGGGGTAGCTAGGCGTGCCCCGCGGCAGCGCTCAGCAGCAGCGGGTCCACCTTCAACTTGGCCAGCGCACTGCGCCAGGCCAGCTCTGGCTTGGTGTCGTAAAGCAGCGTCTCGTCCGGCGTCACGCTCAGCCAGACATTGGCGCCGATCTCTTCCTCAAGCTGGCCAGGGCCCCAGCTGGCATAGCCCAGGGCAAGGACGCATTCGCGCGGGCCCCCGCCCTCGGCGATCGCCTTCAGCACCTCGATCGACGAGGTCAGCCGGGTCTGGGCGTCGACCGCCATGCTGCCCTCGGTGGACCATTCGCCGCTATGCAGCACGAAGCCGCGGCCGCCATCCACCGGGCCGCCCGAAAGCATACGGATGCTGCGCGCCGGCGGCACCGGGGCCACCCCAAGTTGCTTTAGCAGCGCATCGAAGGTCAGCCTCTGCAGCGGCTTGTTCAGCACGATGCCCATGGCCCCATCCTCAGAATGCACGCAGAGGCAAATCACGCTCTGCGCGAAGTTCGCGTCGCGCAGGCTGGGCATGGCGATCAGCAGCTGCCCGGTCAGCCACGCCGCCTGGTCCTTCGGGGTCTTCTTCTTGGCCATTCCGAGCAAGATGGCGGCGCCCCCCGCCGGCTGCAAGGCGCCCCGATGACAGGCCGGCCCGCCTTCGCTACATCGCCAGTCGCAAGCAGGAGATAGACGCATGACCATCCAGCCCGGCGACACCATTCCGGCGATGAAGCTGATGACCGGCACCGCCGACGGCCCCAAGGAGGTCGGCACCGAAACCTTGTTCGGCCCCGGCACCACGGTGCTGTTCGGCGTGCCCGGCGCCTTCACCCCCACCTGCTCGGCCAAGCACCTGCCGGGCTTCGTGCAGCATGCCGCCGAATTCCGCGCCAAGGGCGTGAACCACATCGTCTGCATGGCGGTGAACGACCCCTTCGTGATGGGCGCCTGGGGCCGGGACCAGGGCGTGGGTGAGCATGTCGTCATGCTGGCCGATGGCTCGGCCGAATTCACCCGCGCGCTGGGCGTCGAGCTGGACTTGACGGCCCGCGGCCTGGGGGTGCGTTG
>JACMRO010000092.1 GCA_014376425.1 Rubritepida sp. | reverse complement strand
GTGCACCCCCCCCACCGAATTCCCCAGCCCCAGGCCCACCCCCCGCACCCCCAGCCCCTCGGCCACCAGCCGGTGCTGGACCGCCACCATGTCGGCGAAGTTGTAGCGCGGGAAGGTGGCGCGTAACCCATCCGACGGCTTGGCGGAGCCGCCGGCGCCCAGCGCATCGGGAATGATGATGAAATGATGCGCCGAATCGAGCGGTTGGCCGGGGCCAAAGAGCCGGCCCGCGAAGGCCGGCGTCAACATCGCGGCCGCGGAACCGGCGGTGCCGTGCAATATCAGTACCGGCATGCCCGTGGGCTCGCCGATGGTGGTGTAGGTCAGCCGCATCTCCGCCATCACCTCGCCGGTGTGGAAGCGGAAGTCACGCGCGACCCATTCGCCCTGGCGCTGGGCCGAGGCTTCAGCCACGCCGAGGAAGAGGAGAATCGCCGCCACGAGATGCTTCATGGGCCAGAGCATGCACGTCGTACCGGGGCGGCTCAATCGTCATCCCGTGCCTTCAGTCGCGCCCGCGCCCGCCGCAGCCCCCACAGCACGAAGGCCGCGGCGAAGGGGATGGCGGCGGCGATGGCCACATCGGGATCCACCCCCCAGCGCGGCGGCAGCGCCTTGGCCGCATAGCTCCAGACGCCCACGATGTAATAGGTGATGGCAGCGACCGAAAGCCCTTCCACGGTCTGCTGCAGGCGGAGCTGCAAGGCGGCGCGGCGGTCCATCGACAGCAGCAGCGCGCCATTCTGCGCCTCACGCGTGATGTCCACCCGGGTCTGCAACAGCTGCGTCACCCGCTGCACCCGCCGGCTCAGCGCCTCCTGCCGCGCGGTGGTCGACTGGCAGGTCTCCATGGCGGGTGCGAGGCGGCGCTCGGTGAATTCCTGGAAGGTCTGCAGTCCCTCGATGCGCTCCTCGCGCAGTTCCGCGATCCGGCGCTGCACCAGGGCGTAATAGGCGGCGGCGGCGGAGAAACGGAAGCGGGTCGCAGCCTCCTGGCTTTCGATTTCGCTGGCCAGGCCGGTCAGGCGGTTGAGCAGGCCGGGCTCGTCCGTCGGCCCGGCCTTGGTCAGGGCGGCGGCGATTTCGGCCAGCGCCTGCTCCCAGCGGGTCAGCTGCGGCGTCAGCGCGCGTGCCACCGGCAGCGCCAGCAGCGCCATCATCCTGTACGTGTCGATCTCCAGCAGGCGCTGCGCGTTGCGGCCGGCGATGGCGGGCGACATCTCGCCGGCCAGCATCAGGAAGCGGCCGAAGCCGTCACCCGAGATGCGGAAATCGGTGAAGGCCTGGCCGCCGCTGCCGATATGCGAGCCTACCAGCTGGGCGATGCCGAATGCCTCGCTGAAGCTGGCCTCCGGCCGCAGCTCCATTTCGGCGGCGACCAGCAATTCGCCCGGCAGGGCCGCGACCCAGTCCGCCGGCACCGCATCGATCGCCGGGTCTGAGAAGGCGCGGCCGGGCACGCCATCGCGGATGAACATGACACGATGGAATTCGGTGTGCTGTTCCCAGCGGATGCGGAAGCTGCCCAGCTCGGCCGACCAGTGGCTGGCGCCCTCGGCCGGCGGCGGCGCGCCGAATCGCAAGGCCAGGGTGCGCAT
>JACMRO010000091.1 GCA_014376425.1 Rubritepida sp. | reverse complement strand
TGATGGCAGCGCTCTCGGCCCGGCTTGACCGCTTGGCCGTCACCCTGCCGCCACCGAGTGCCGCGCTGGCCGAACTGCTGGCCGCACCGCCGGGCCTGGTCGCGCTGCTCGACCCGGCGGATACCCCGCTGAGCGGCGGTGCCTGCGACACGCCTGCCATGCTGCGCCTGCTGATCGAAGCGCCGCCGCCGGTCGAGACGATCTTCGCCTTTCTGCACGACCCCGGGGCGGGGGCGGCGGCGCAGCAGGCAGGCCAGGGCGGCGCGCTGAACCGCCCGCTCGGGGGCCGCACCACCCCGGCCTTTGGCCCGCCCGTTCCCTTCGCCGGCACGGTGGAGGCGCTGACCGATGGCCGCTTTCGCAACGAGGGCCCGATGGAGGCCGGCACGGCGGTCGACCTGGGCCCGACCGCGGTGCTGCGCGCGGGCCGGCTGCGCGTCATCGTGACCAGCCGCAAGGAGGCGGCCGTGGACCCGGCCTTCTTCGCCCTGCACGGCATCGACCTGCGGGCGGTGCGGCTGTTGGCGAACAAGGCCAAGAACCATTTCCGGGCAGCGTTCGCTGATCGCTGCGTGGCGATCCAGGAGGCCGATTTCCCCGGGCCCGCGGCGCTGGACCTGGCGGCGTTGCCATACCTGCACGTGCCGGCGGGGTGGCGGTAGGCGCCGCGTCAATCGTGCGGCTGCATGGACGCGCGCACTACCCCGCCACGCACCCGGCACACAGCCCCTCGGTCTCCACCGTCATCCGGCTGGGCTGGAAGCCGTGGCGGATGGCGGCCGCGGCCAGGGCTGCCTCGGTCGCGTGGTCGTGCAGTTCCTGCGTCGTGCCGCAGCCCTTGCAGATCAGGAACTGATGGGCATGCGCATGCCCGGCATGGGCGCAGCCGATGAAGGCGTTCAGCCGCTCGATGCGGTGCACCAGCCCGTGCTCCAGCAGGAAGTCCAGCGCGCGGTAGATGGTGGGCGGGGCCGCGGAGGCGCGGCTGCCGCGCAGCTGGTCGAGCAGCGCATAGGCGCCAACCGGCTGCTCGGCCCGAAGCACCAGCTCCAGCACCTGGCGGCGCAATTCGGTCAGCTGGCCCCCTTGGGCGGCGCAGCGCGTCGCCGCGTCCGTCAGCTGCGTGTCGATATCGGCCATGGCCTTCTATATAGCACGTGGCCATGGAAAACCCCCTCCTCGCCGCCATCCGCTTCAACGCCGACGGCCTGGTGCCCTGCATCGCCCAGCAGCACGACACCGGCGAGGTGCTGATGCTGGCCTGGATGAACCGCGATGCGGTGGCCGAAACCCTGGCCACCGGGCGCGTCTGCTACTGGAGCCGCAGCCGCGGCGCGTTGTGGCGCAAGGGCGAAAGCTCGGGCCAGATGCAAGCGCTGCACGAATTGCGGCTGGATTGCGACGGCGACACCCTGCTAGCGCTGGTGCACCAGCAGGGCGTGGCCTGCCACACCGGCCGGCGCAACTGTTTCTTCCAGGCGGTGCGGGACGGCGCGCTGACCGAAATCGCGGCCCCGCTCATCGCGCCGGAGCAACTCTACGGGTCAACCACTTCACCCGCAGGATATAGCCGGCCAGGACCAGCGTGACGCCATTGGCGACCACGATCGAAGGTGCCCCCAGCGCCAACCCGTAAGCCAGCCACAGCGCCAGCCCGGCCACGAACATTATCAGCATCGGCAGGCTGAAATCATCCGCCCGGCCGTTCCGGCGCGCCTTCGCCACCTGCGGTACGAAGGCCGCGGTGGTGAGAATGCCGGCGACGAGGCCGAGGGCTTCCGTGAGGTCCATGCCCGGCTTATGCAGCGGGGCATGGCGGAACTCCACCTCATCACCCTGACGGGCGCGGACCAGGCGCCGTATCTGGATGCGGTGGCGCGGCTGCGGGCGACCGTCTTCGCCGAATGGCCCTATCTGTACGCGGCGCCGGCGGGGGCGAGCTTCACCCCTACGCCGGGCACCGCACTGGTGCTGGCGCTGGATGGGGACCGCGCGGTGGGGGCGGCCACCTGCCAGCCGATGGAAGAGGCGTCGGCCCCGGTGCGCGCGGCCGGGCTGGACCCCGCCACCCACTGCTATTTCGGCGAGAGCGTGCTGCTGCCGGAATATCGTGGCCGGGGTGCGGGCGTGCGCTTCTTCGCGGCGCGCGAGGCGCAGGCGCGTGCCATGGGCCTGGCGCATGCCGCCTTCTGCGCCGTGGTGCGCAACCCCAACGACCCGCGCCAGCCGCCCGGCTACCAGCCGCTGGACAATTTCTGGCGCCGCCGCGGGTACACGCCACAGCCCGGCATTTCAGCGATCATGCACTGGCCCGAACCCGTCGATGGCGGCCGCGCCACGCCCCATTCCCTCGCCTTCTGGACTCGCGCCCTGTGAAGCTGGCCGTACTGGGCTGGGCGGTCGGTCGGCCGGCATCGCTGGCGGATTTCGCTGCCCGGCTGGATACCCGGATCGCAGCGGCGGCCGGCGCCGACCTGCTGTTGCTGCCCGAATATGGCTGCATGGAGCTGGCCCTGGGCAGCGGCGCGCGGGCCGAGCTGGCCGATATGGTCGGCCGCGCCGCCGCCGTGCTGGGCGTGATGCGCGACGCCGCCATCCGCCACCGGCTGTGGCTGCAGCCCGGCACCCTGCCGATGTCCATGGGCGGCTGCATCGTGAACCGCGCGCCGTTGGTCCGCCCCGATGGCAGCCTGGCCTTCCAGGACAAGTGGCACATGACGCGCTTCGAAACCGAACAGTGGGGCGTCAGCCGCGGCGCCCCGCCCAGCGTCTTCGACACGCCATGGGGCCGCATCGGCATCTCGATCTGTTACGACGCCGAATTCCCTAAGCATGTCCGTGCCCAGGTCGAGGCCGGCGCCTGGCTGGTGCTGGTGCCGGCCTGCACCGACACGCCGCATGGCGCCGCGCGCGTGGCGATCAGCGCGCGCGCCCGGGCGGTGGAGAACCAGTGCTACGTCGCCGTGGCGCCGACGCTGGGCGCGCGGCCGGGCAGCGTGGCGCTCGACACCAACCATGGCCAGGCGGCGATCTACGGCCCGGCCGATGAGGGCTTTGCCATCGATGGCGTGGTCGCGGCCGGCGGCATGGACCAGCCCGGCTGGGTCATCGCCGACATCGACGAAGCCGCCATCACCCAGGTGCGGGAGCATGGCGCGGTGCGCAACCACCGCGACTGGCCCCGCGCGCCGATGCCCGCGGTGTCGCCGGCCGTGTTCGCGTGACCCTGGCCTATCTCATCGCCGGCGAAAGCTCCGGCGACGTGCTGGGCGGGCGGCTGATGGCGGCGCTGCGGGCGCGGCAGCCCGGCATGCGCTTCGCCGGAGTGGGCGGTGAGCGGATGGCCGAACAAGGCCTCGACAGCCTGTTCCCGATGCGTGAACTCGCGCTGATGGGCCTGGCCGAGGTGCTGCCCAACATCCGCCGCCTGGCGCGCCGGCTCGACCAGACCACCGCCGACATCACGGCGCGGCGCCCCGCCATCATCGTCACCATCGACAGTCCCGGCTTCACCATGCGCGTGGCCGAACGGCTCCGGCCGCTGGGCATACCGCTGGTGCATTACGTGGCGCCGCAGCTATGGGGCTGGCGGCCGGGGCGGGTGAAGAAATTGCGGTCACGCGTGGACCGCATACTGGCGCTGCTGCCCTTCGAGGGCGCGTGGTTCGAGCAGCACGGCATCGGCGTGGAATTCGTCGGCCACCCGGTGCTGGAATCGGGGCTCGACCAGGGCGACGGCGCGGCGTTTCGCGCCCGCCACGGCGTGCCGCCGGACGAGCGGCTCGTCATGGTCATGCCCGGCTCGCGCCGCACCGAGGTATCGCGGTTGCTGCCGCTATTTGGGGGCGCCCTGGCCGGGCTGCCGGTGCGGCCGGTGGTGCCGCTCGCCGGGCCGGTCGAGGCGGCGGTGCGCGCGGCCACCGCGGGCTGGGCCCGGCCGCCCATCCTGCTGCATGGCCTGGCCGAGAAAGCCGACGCCTTCGCGGCCTGCGACATCGGGCTGATCAAATCCGGCACCTCCTCGCTCGAATGCGCGGTGGCCGGGCTGCCGCATATCGTCGCCTACCGGGTCAACCCGATCACCGCGGCCATCCTGCGCCGCCTGGTGCAGGTGCCGCATGCCAGCCTGGTCAACCTGCTGGCCGGGCGCGAGGTGGTGCCGGAATTCCTGCAGGAGGCCTGCACGGTAGCCAACCTGGCCGGGGCGATGCGCGCGCTGCTGGACGGCACGCCGATGCCCACCGCGCGCATGCGCCACCGCGCCAGCCCGGCCGCCGGCGTGACGGCCAGCCAGGACGAACAGCGCGCCGGCTTCGCGGCCGTCCTGGCCATGCTGCACCCGCCCGGCCTGGCGCCCAGCGCGGCGGCGGCCGAGGCGGTGCTGGCCACCCTCAGGGCGGCGCCGGCAGCCGGGCTGACAGCGCCTCGATGATCTCGATCAGCCGGGCAATCTCCTGCTCGCGCAGGGCGTCGAGCTTACTGTGCAGCAGCTCGATCTCCAGCTCGGCCTTCACATTCACCTGGTAGTCGTGGGCGGCGTCACGACGGTCGATCTCGGCCTGGCGATTCTGGCTCATCATCAGGATGGGCGCCGTGTAGGCGGCCTGGAAGGACAGCACGAGGTTGAGCAGGATGAAGGGATAAGGGTCCCAGGCGCGGACCCAGGCGGTGAGGTTGAGCGCGATCCACACCGCCAGCAGCGCGCTCTGAATGAGAATGAAGCGCCAGGAGCCCACAGTGGCGGCCACCGCATCGGCGATGCGCTGGCCCTGGCTACGGACATCGGCGGGCGGCTGCCTGCGGGCCGGTTTTTCAAGCCGAAGTCGCCGCAGGTGGGCCCGCTCGGCCAGCGTCAGATGCAGTTTGTCGGTCATTGGGAATTCCTTGGCGCCAGCCGGGGCACGGGCTAGCCTGCCGCAAAATGCCCGAGGGAGACACCATGCTTGCACGCCGCCACGCGCTGTCGCTGGGCCTCGCTTTGCCCGCCTTCAGCCAGTCTTTTCCGACGCGCCCGATCCGCCTCATCGTGGGCTTTCCGCCCGGCGGCGGGTCGGACCTGGTGGCGCGCCCCATCGCGCAGCGCATGAGCGAGGCGCTGGGCCAGCAGGTGGTGGTGGAGAATCGCGGCGGCGCCAACGGCAACCTGGCGCTGGGCGAACTGGCCCGTAGCGCGCCGGATGGCTATTCCATCGGCCACGTGAATGACAGCGTCATCGCGATCAATCCGTTGCTCTACCGCAACCTGCCCTACGACCCGGCGCGCGACCTGACGCCCATCGCGCTCGCCACCGTCGGCGGCATGTTCGTGATGGTGCCGGCGGACCTGCCGGTGCGGACACTGCCCGAGCTGGTGGCGCTGGCCCGCGCCCGGCCCGGACAGTTGAACTTCGGCTCTGCCGGCCAGGGTTCGGTGACGCATCTGGCCTATGAACTGTTCGCCCGCCAGGCCGGGGTGGTGATGGAGGTCGTCACCTATCGCGGCAGCGCTCCAGCTTTGCAGGACATGCTGGGCGGCCGGGTGCAGCTGATGATCGACGGCATCAACCTGGCCAAGAGCCAGATCGAGGCCGGCCGGGTGCGTGCCATCGCCTTCATTGGTGGCACCGAGCGCCATCTGCATTTCCCCGATGTGCCGACGACGACCGAGCAGGGCATGCCGGGCTTCGTGATGCGCGGCTGGCAGGGCTTCGTCGGCCGCGCCGGCACGCCCGAACCGGTGCTCGACGCGCTGGAGAATGCCGTGCGGCTGGCGCTGGACGACCCTGCGGTGACCGCGCTGTTCGCCAGCCAGGGCGTGGTGCCGCGTTTCGCCGGCAGGGCGGCAATGGGCCGCGCCATCGCCGACCACACCGCGCTGTGGCGGCCGGTGATCGCCGAACTGGGTCTGCGACTGGATTAGGGTTCGCGCATCCCTTCCTGTATCCGCGGGAGGATCCACTCGGCGGCGTAGCTGAGCATGGTTCGATTGCCGACCACGATGTCAGATGTGACCGGCATCCCTGGTATGAGGCGGAACTCCGCCGACAGGTTCCGCAGCGCCAGGCTGTCTATCGAAATGCGCGTCCGGAAGAAGGGGGTGCGCAGGGGCTGCCGGGTTTCCGGGTCGGTGCGCACCGCATCGCCACCGATGGTGAGGACGGTGCCGTGGCCCAGCCCGAAGCGGGCGTAGGGGAAGCTATCGAATTTGATGGCGACCCGGTCCCCCGCCGCCACGAAGCCCAGATCCTGCGTGCTGACAGCGCCGTCGATCACCAGCTCGGCGTTCAGCGGCACCAGCGAGACCAGCAGCTCCCCCGGCGCCAGCACCGCACCGATCGAGCTCTTGCCGATCTCCAACACCACCGAGTCCACCGGCGCCCGCATCTCCACCAGGCTGCTGCGCAGCTGCGCCTTCGCCAGGTTCTCCCGCACTTCCGACAAGGCGCGCCTGCGGTCCGCCAGGTCCTGGCTCACCTGCGCCTGGTAGTTGGTGATGTAGGCTTCGCGCTCCGCCGCCACCGCGCGCTGGTCACGCTGCGCGCCGCGCGACTGGCCCTCCGCCGTCGCCATGCTGCCCTGGATTTCCAGCCGGGCATCCGCCGCCAGCAGCGATTGCAGCCGGCTGCCCACCTGCACCCGCTCCAGCTCGCGCCGCATCATCTCGATCTGGCCGCTGATCGCCTGCCGGTCGCGCAACTGCCGAAGCTCAGCGTCAGCACGCTGACGGATCTCGTCCAGGCTGCTCATACGCTGGCCGTAATTCTCCAGCCGGAACGCACGCTCGGCCTGGCGTTGGCCGAAGATCGCCGCCTGCAGCGCCGCCTGCGGCGTGCCTGTCGCGCCATAGGTCTGCACCGATGCCTCCGCCTCCAGCCGGTCCACCTCCGCGCGCAGCGTCGCGAACTGGTTCTCCAGCGAAGCCAGGTCCGCGCCAGTGAATGTCGGGTCCAGCCGCGCGATCAGGTCACCCGCCCGAACCACCTGATTCGCCCGCACCTC
>JACMRO010000090.1 GCA_014376425.1 Rubritepida sp. | reverse complement strand
GCGGACCCTGCCCGCCGCTTCCCGGGCTTCTGCCCAGCAGAACACCGCCCCACCACAAGCCCTGCCGCCCGACCGGCCGCTGTTCGGCGCCAAAAGCTGGACCCTGGCGAATGGTCTGCGCGTGGTGCTGGACGAAAATCGCCGCGCGCCCGTGGTGGCCCATTACGTGTTCTATGGCGCGGGTTCGGGCGAGGACCCGGCCGGCCTGTCTGGCATCGCCCACTTCATGGAACACATGATGTTCAAGGGCTCCGGCAACGTGCCCTCGGGCGACTTTTCCCGCCTGGTGGCGCGTGAGGGCGGGCAGGACAACGCCTTCACCAGCCGCGACACCACAGCTTACTACCAGCACGTCGAAAGCTCGCGCCTTGCCCTGATGATGCGGATGGAGGCCGACCGGATGGCCGGCCCCGCCTTCAACCCGGCCGAGTTCGAGGCCGAACGCAACGTGGTGCTGGAAGAGCGCCGCCAGGTGATCGAGAGCCAGCCACGCAGCCTGTTCCGCGAGGCCTTCGATGCCGCGATGTGGGGCCGCCAGCATTGGCGTGGCCGGCCGATCATCGGCTGGCCGGAGGAGATCCGCGCCATCACCCGGCAGGACATGCTGGACTTCTTCGCCGCCCGCTATTCGCCCTCCAACGCCATCCTGCTGCTGGCGGGTGACGTGACAGAGGCGCGAGCGCGCGAGTTGGCCGAGGCGACCTATGGGCTGGTGCCGGCCCGCCCATTCACCCCCCGCGCGCGCGACGCCGTGCCGGCGGCGGCGGCGGCGGCGCGCATTGAAACCCGTGAGCGGGCGACGCGGGAGGCGATCCTGACCCGCTCGATCGCGGCACCTTCGCTGACCTGGGGCGAAAAGCGGCACGCCTACCCGCTGGACGTGCTGCCGCACATCATGGGCGGCGGCACCGGTTCGCGGCTGCATCGCGCGCTGGTGGAGAGCGGCCTGGCCGTGCAGGCCGGCGCCAATTACGACGGCGAGACGGCCGGTGCCGCGCAGTTCATGGTCAACGCCACCGTCCGTGCACCAACCACCACCGCCGCGCTGGAAGCTGCCATGCTGGCCGAAATCCAGCGCGTGCTGGATGGCGGCGTGACCGAGGCCGAAACCGCGCGCTCGATCCGCCAGATGACCGCCGGCGCGCTGCTTGCGCTGGACGGGCTGGGGGCGGCCAACCGCATGCTGGGTGGCACCTTGACGCTGGGCCTGCCCATCGAGGAGGCGGAATATTGGCCGGCGCGGCTGCGCGCGGTGACCACCGCACAGGTGAACGAGGCGGCGCGCGCGGTCCTGCCCAATCCCCTCGCCACCACCGGCTGGCTGCTGCCGGCATGATCCCGAACGCGACTTCCCTGACCGACCTGCCACCGCGTGCGGCCTTTGCCCTCCCCATCCGCATCATCCGCGAGGGCGGCGTCACCGCCTGGCTGGTCGAGGACCCGTCGGTCCCCGTGGTCTCGATGAACTGGGCCTGGGATGGCGGCGCCGCCTTCGTTCCGGTGGGCCAGGAAGGCCAGATGGCCATGGCCGTGGCCATGCTGACCGAGGGTGCGGGCGACCTCGACAATGTCGCATTCGCCGATGCGTCGCGCGATGCCGGCGTAACGGTCGGTTTCGGCGTTGGCCGCGACAACACTTCTGGCAGCCTGCGCGCGCTGACCGACGCGCTGCCCGAGGCGATCCGCCTTTCCCGCATGGCGATGACGCAGCCCCGGCTGGATGCGCGCGACCTCGACCGGGTGCGCGCACGCGCCATCGTGGGCGCCCGGCAGCAGCTGGAAACGCCGCGCGGTGTGGCCAGCAAGGCATTCTGGGCGGCGGGCTTTCCGGGCCATCCGGCGGGCCGTTCCTCCAGCCCCGAATCCTTCGCGGCCATACCGGCGGCCACACTGCCCGAGGCGCTGGGCCGGCAGTTCCGGCGCGAGGGCGTGCTGCTGGCCGCGGCCGGCGCCATCACCGAGGCCGGGCTGCGCGACGCCATCCGCACCCTGTTCGGCGGCCTGGCCGAAGGCGCGCCGCCCGCCCTGCCGCCGATGCCGCCCATCGCGCAGTTCCCACCCCTGGTGGTCGACGTTCCCGCGCCACAATCAGCGGTGATGTTCGGCCAGGCCGCGCCGCTGCCGTCCGAGGTGGAATGGGAACCGACCCAGGTGGCGCTGCGCATCCTGGGCGGCGGTGGCTTCTCGTCGCGCCTGATGAAGCTGATCCGCGAGGAGCGCGGCCTGACCTACGGCATCGGCGCCGGCATGGACGTGCTGTTCCGCCGCGGCGTCATCGTGGGCCAGGCCAGCACCGACAACCGCAACGCGCCCGAAATGCTGAACCTGCTGCGCCAATCCTGGCTGAACATGGCGGAGAACGGGCCGACCGAAGCGGAACTCTCCGAGGCGGTCGGCTTCCTGAACGGCACGCTGCCGCTGCAGTTCAGCGCCAGCCGGCGCATCGCCGGCGGGTTATTGAGCCTGATGCAGAATGACCGCACGCCGGAATGGCTGGCCGGACGGCCGGCGCGGCTTTCCGCGCTGACCCGGGCGGATGTGGCGGCGGCGGCCAGG
>JACMRO010000089.1 GCA_014376425.1 Rubritepida sp. | reverse complement strand
CGTCTCGCGCCCGACGCGCAGAAAATCGGGATCCTCGCACGGGCCGAACCCCTCCACCCAGTCGCCGGTGCTCGCACCATGGCCGCGGCGCAACGGCAGCGCGACGGTGTAGCCGCGCTGGTTGAACCAGCGCACCGGCTCAGCTTCGCAGGGCTGCGGCACCAGCTGGACGCGGATTTCCGGGCGGGGCTGCGCGCCATGGTTGATGAGCGCCAGGGGATGGTCGCCCGCACCCGGCGCCGGGCAGAGGCGCAGTCGCAGCACGCTGCCATCCGGCCCCGGGACGGTGGGCATTTCTTGCGCCCAGCCCGGCAGGCCCAGCAGCAGAAAGGCCAGCAGCCATCTCACCGCAGAAATTCCTCCAAGATCGGCCCCCAGGCCTGGCCGCCCCCTGCCCCGAAGAAAAGCGAATGGCCGTCCTGACGAAACGGCCCCAGCGCCACAAGACGCGCCTGGCCGCCCGCCTGGGTGAAGGCGCCGTGCATGGCCTCAGCCAGCGCAGGCGCGAAAAAGCTGTCATTGGCGGTGTAGACCCACAAGGTGGGCATTCGCGCCGTGGCGCCGTACTCGCCGGCCGTCCGCACCAGCGCCGCGGGCGAGCAGTTGTTGTTCGGCTGCCCGTCACGTCGCCCACCGCGCCCGCCCGCCATGTTGACGACACGGCCCAGCCCCGGCGGGTTGCTCGCCGCCAGCGCCAGCGCACCCCAGCCGCCGGCCGATTGGCCAACCAGCGTGACCGGGCCCGGCGGTACGTCCGGCCGCACCGCCAGATGCCGCCATGCCGCTTCGATGTCGCGCGCCGCCTCGCGCCCCGCACTGGCAAAATCGGCTTGGTCGCAGGCACCGAACGCCTCAGCCCACCGACCGCCATTCACGCCGTAGCCACGCCGCAGCGGCAGCCCCACCGCATGGCCCCGCGCGGTGAAGAAGCGCACGGCGTCTGACCCGCAGGAGGCGACGGATTGGCGGGGCCGCTGCGCCGCGCTGGGCGAGCCATGATTGATCAGTACCAGCGGCGCCGTGGCCCCGCCGCGCGGTAGGCACAGCCGGGTGAAGCCGACATTGGGGACCTGCAGTTGATGCTCGACATAATCAGCGTCGGTCGCGACCGGGGCCTCAGCTCCGGCCACGCAGCCCGCCAGCAGCAGGAGCGCCAGAAACCTCATTCGCCGCCCTTGTTGCGCAGGATCCGCGCCTTGTCGCGCTGCCAGTCGCGCGCCGCGATGGTGGCGCGCTTGTCATGCGCCTGCTTACCCTCGGCCAGGCCCAGCAGCACCTTGGCTATGCCGCGGTCATTGAAGTGAATGTCGATCGGCACGAGCGTGATCCCCTCCCGCGCCACCTGGCCGGCCAGCGTGCTGACCTGCTTCTTGTGCAGCAGCAGCTTGCGCGGCCGTCGCGGTTCGAACCTGGCCATGAAGCTGCCGGCCTGCCACTCGGGGATGTAGCAGTTGAACAGCCACATCTCGCCATCGCGCTCGCCGGCCCAGGCCTCGGCCAGAGCGGCGCGGCCTGAACGCAGGCTCTTCACCTCCGGCCCGATCAGCTGGATGCCGGCCTCGATCTCCTCCGTCACCTTGAAATCGAAGCGGGCTTTGCGGTTCTGCGCGGCGATGCCGTGCGAAATGAGGCCAGACTTCTTGCGCGGCGTCTTGCTCAATTCAGCAGGCCCGCCCCCGCCATGGCATCGCGCACCCTATCCCTCACCACGTCCGAGCACGGCGCCATCGGCAGGCGCGCAAACGCCGCCGCCCTGCCCTGCAGGCTGGCGGCGTACTTCACCGGCGCCGGCGAGGTTTCAGCGAACATCGCATCATGCACCGGCACCAGCCGTTCCTGGATCGCCATCGCGTCAGCCAGCCGCCCTTCGCGCCAGGCGCGGTGCATGTCGGCGCAGAGGCGGGGCGCGATATTCGCGGTGACCGAAATGCAGCCCTGCCCGCCGGCCGCCATGAAGGCCAATGCGGTGTGATCCTCGCCAGAGAGCTGAATGAAGTCCGGCCCGCACTCGCGCCGCTGATGCAGGGGGCGGGCCAGATTGGCCGTTGCATCCTTCACACCCGCGATGTTGCGGTGCCGGGCCAGCCGTCCCATCGTCTCGGGTGTCATGTCCACCACGCTGCGCGGGGGGATGTTGTAGATGAACAGCGGCAGGTCGGCCGCATCGGCGATGGCGGTGAAGTGCAGCACCATCCCCTCCTGAGTCGGCTTGTTGTAGTAGGGCGTGACGACCAGGATGCCGTTCGCGCCGGCCTGCTTCGCATGCACCGCGAAATCCATCGCCTCGGCGGTGGAATTGCTGCCAGCACCAGCCATCACCGGCACGCGGCCGCGCGCGGTCTGCACGCACAGCTCGACGATGCGCTTGTGCTCGGCATGGCTCAGCGTGGGCGATTCGCCGGTGGTGCCCACCGGCACCAGCCCCTCGGTGCCTTCGGCGATCTGCCACTCCACCAGCTCGCAGAACGCTTTCTCATCCACGGTCCCATTGGCTTGCATGGGCGTGATCAGCGCCACCATCGAACCCTGGAACATGACAATCTCCATTTGCAGAGCAGGATAGGTAACGCGCGACACCCCCTGCAACAAGCATGGCGGACAGGCTAACAGGGCTGGCATGCGCTTTTGGATCATCCTGGTTTCCCTACTGCTCATCCCGCCCGCCCTGGCCCAGGCGCCGCGCGAAGCCGGGCGGCTGGCGCTCGTCGCCGCGTCGCAGAACCGTTGGGCGGAGGCCGAGGTGGCGGCGGAACGGGCGGACCCGCTGATCCGCCGGATGGTGCTGTGGCTGCGCCTGCAGCCCCGCACCGGCCCCTATTCCGGCGCCGAGTTCGTGCAGTTCGCCGAGAGCGCCGCCGACTGGCCGCTCATGGACCCGATCGGCCGCAACGCCGAGGCCACGTTGCGCAATGACGGGGACGACGCGCTGGCACTGCGCTGGTTCGCCACCCGCCCCGCCCGCACCGTGGCGGGCGCGCTGCGGCATGCCGATGCGCTGGCCCGCACCGGCCGCGACCGAGAGGCGACCGAAGCGGCCCGCCGCGGTTGGGCCGACAGCGCCGCCGATGCGGTGGAAGAGCCCCTGTTCCTGGAGCGCCATGGCGCCCGGCTGACGGCCGCTGAGCACTGGGCCCGCTTCAACCGCCTGGCCTATTCGCGCGACTTCGCGGGTGCCGGCCGCGCCCTGCCCTATCTGGACCCCGCGCGCGCCGGCCTGGCGCAGCTGCGCCTCAATTACGCCCAGGGCGGCAGCCCGGACCAGAATGCGTCGCTGGCGGCGCGCGATCCCGGCGCCACGCTGGAACGCGCCCGGGCGCTGCGCATCGCCAACCGCGATTCGGAAGCGGCCGCCGCCTTCGCCGCCGGCACCCCGGGCGAGGTCACAGCCGAGGCGGGACGCGCGATCTGGAACGAGCGCCAGCTGCAGGCCCGCCGCGCCCTGCGCCTCAACGACCCGCGCACGGCCTATGCGCTGGCGGCCGGGAATGGCCAACCCGTCCCCGGCGAAGTGCGGCAGGAAGCCGAATTCCTGGCCGGCTTCGTGGCCCTGCGCTTCCTGAACGACCCAGTACGCGCCGCCCGCCACTTCGCCACGGTGGGCGAGGACAGCCGTAGCGCCATCACCCAGGCCCGCTCGCATTACTGGCGCGGCAGGGCGCTGTCGGGCACGGCAGCGCGCGACGCCTACACCCAGGCCGCGGCCTACCCCGTCGCCTATTATGGCCAGCTCGCCAGCCTGGCGCTCGGCGAGCCGCCCGATCGCATCGCCGCCCGGCTGCGCGCCATCGGCCAGCCCGGCTACACCCAGGCCCAGGCCAACGCCTTCGGCAACCGCGAGATCGCCCGCATCATCCCGTTGCTGGCGGAAATGGGCGAGGGCCGGCGCGCCCGCCTGTTCCTGCTGCGGCTGGAGGAACTGGCAACGCAGCCCTGGGAGCGGACGCTGCTGATGCAGCTGGCGCTGCGCAGCGGCCGCCCGGAGAACCCGGTGTGGGTGGCGCGGCGCGCCGGCGCGGCGGGCGCCATGCTCGTGCCGGACGGCTGGCCTACCCCCTACCCCACCAGCGGCCTGCCGGTGGAGCCTGCCCTGGTCAACGCCATCACCCGGCAGGAAAGCAATTTCGATACCGAGGCCGTTTCATCGGCCAATGCGCGGGGCCTAATGCAGCTGTTGCCGGCCACCGCGCAGCAGGTCGCGCGCCGGCTGGGCACGCCTTACCAGCTCAGCCTTCTGCAGGGCGATCCGGCGTCCAACCTGCGGCTCGGTTCGGCCTATCTGGCGCAGATGCTGGAGCGCTTTGGTGGCGCCTGGCCCTACGCAATCGCCGCCTACAATGCCGGCCCCGGCCGTGTCGACGAATGGCTGCAAAGCAATGGCGACGCCCGCGGGGGCAACCCGCAGATGCTGGACTGGATCGAGCTGATCCCCTTCACCGAAACGCGCAACTATGTGCAGCGGGTGATCGAGAATGTCGTGGTCTACCGGGCATTGACGGGCGTGGCCGCGCCGCACCCGCTGGCGCCCTACCTGCGGTGAGATGGATCGTCTCGCTGGGCGGCGTGGGCTTCCTGCGCCCGGCACCGGGGACCTGGGGGAGTGCCGTGGTGCTACCCATCGCCTGGGCCGGGCCAGGTGCCGCGGCGCTGCTGGCGCTGGCACTGCTGATGCTGGGGCTATGGGCGCTACGGCGGCTGCCCGAGACCGGCGCCGACCCGGGCTGGGTGGTGATAGATGAGGCTGCGGGCATGGCGCTGGCCCTCGCCGCCGTGGCCGGGCCAGGCTGGGAGTTGGTACTGGCCTTCGCCCTGTTCCGGCTGTTCGACGTGTGGAAACCGGGGCCGGTGGGCTGGCTGGACCGGCAGCCAGGCCCGGCCGGCGTGATGGGCGACGACATCGCCGCCGGCGCCATGGCCGGCGGCGTGCTGCTGGCGCTGGACTATTTCCGTTCGATCAGCTCGATCTTGTAGCCGTCCGGATCCTCGATGAAGGCGATGACCGTGGTGCCATGCTTCAGCGGGCCGGGGGGGCGCGGGATCTTTACGCCCTCAGCCGCCAGCCTGTCGCAAACGCCGTAGATGTCGTCGGTGCCGATCGCCAGATGGCCGAAGGCCGATCCCATCTCGTATTTCTCGATGCCGTAATTGTAGGTCAGCTCGATCATGCAGTCGCTCGCCTCGTCGCCATAGCCGACGAAAACCAGCGTGTACTTGCCTTCCGGCACGTCGCGGCGCCGCGTCTCCTTCATGCCCAGCAGGCGGGTGTAGAAGTCAACGCTCCGCTCAAGGTCACCGACGCGGATCATGGTGTGCAAAAATTTCATGGGTCGCTCTCCAGGCTCAGGATGAAAAGGCCGCGCGCGCTGGCGTCGGTCAGGGTGGTGTCACGTTCCGCCAGCAGGGTGGCGCCGGCCGCTATGGCGATCCCCGCCAGCCCGGCGGCGGCCACGGCGCCGACCGTGGCGGGGCCGATGGTCGGCATGTCCAATCGCAGATCCTGGCCGGGCTTAGGCAACTTCACAAGCACTCCGCCAGGGCCTTCGCGCCGCAACGCTCCGGCGCGGGCGATCATGGCGTCGGTGCCCTCGATGGCTTCGACCGCCAGCACGAGCCCCTGCTGCACCACGCAGGCCTGGCCGACATCGACCGGCCCCATGGCCCGCAGCACCGCGACCCCGCGGTCGATATCCGCGCGCTGGGCCGCATCGGGCGCCGGGCCTGCCAGCAGGCCGGGTGCGGCGAGCAGTCCCGCGCGCACCTCATGCGCGCCGCGGACTACGAAGCCCTCCTCCTCCAGCAGCCGCTTCACGCCGCGCAGCAACGTATCGTCGCCACCCGCCAGGATGCTGCGTCCCAGCTTGGCCAGCGCCCCCGCCATCCATGCATCGGGCAACAGCGCCAGCAGCGAAGGCCGCTTCGCCCGGCCCAGGATCACCAGGTCACGCACGCCGGCCGCCTTGAAGGCCGCGATCACCGCACCGCCCGCACCCAGCCGAACCAGCTTATGCGGCAGCCCGGCATAAAGCGGGGCATCGGCGAATTCGCGGATCGCCACGATAAACACACCGCGCCCGGCGGCCATCACATCCCTCGCCAGCTGCACCGGCATCTCGCCGCCGGCTGCGATGATGCCCAACGGGGTCAGCAAGGGGATCACGCTTCGTCTTCGTCATCCGCGGTCATCCGCCCTGGCCGCGCCATCTCCCGCTTGCGCTCGGGCGAGGCGATGAAGTCCAGCACCTCCATCACCAGCACGTCGTCGGCGTAGCGGCCGCGCGCGGTGACCAACTTCTCGGCAAAGACGGAGCCGTTCTCACGGAACAGAAAGCGGAAAGCCAGGCGCAGCTGCGCCAGGTTATCCTTGGAGAAGCCGCGCCGCCGCAGCCCGATCACGTTCAGGCCAACCAGCCGTGCCGGCAGGCCGAACACATTGCCGAATGGCGGGATGTCGTTGGTGACGCCCGCCATGCCGCCCACCATGGCGTGCCGGCCGATCCGCACCAGCTGGTGGATGGCGGCACCGCCACCGATGAAGACCTGCTCGCCGACCTGGACGTGACCGCCCAGCATCACGTTGTTGGCGAGGATGACACGGTCGGCCAGGCGGCAATCATGGCCGACATGGCTTACCGCCATCAGCAGGCAGTCGGCGCCGACCACCGTATGACCGCGCGCGCCGACCGAGCCGCGATGCACCGTCACATGCTCGCGCAGGATCGTCCTTGCGCCGATCTCGCAGCGCGTCGGCTCGCCCTTGTATTTCAGGTCCTGCGGCGGGAGCCCGATCGAGGCGTAGGGCGAGACGTGGACGCCCTCATGCAGCAGCGTGTGCCCCTCGATGGCGACGTGGCTGACCAGGGTGACGCCGTCGCGCAACTCGACATCGGCGCCCACTGTGCAAAACGGGCCGACGCGGGCGGAGGCGGCGATGCGGGCACCGGGTTCGACGATCGCGGTCGGATGGATGCCGCTCATCGGTCGCGGATCATGGCGGCGAAGGTCGCCTCCGCCACCACCCGCCCGTCCACCGTCGCCTCGCCCCTGATCTTCCAGACCATCATGCGTTTTTGCAGCTTGGTCACCTTGATGCGCAACTGGTCGCCCGGCACCACCGGGCGGCGGAACTTCGCGCTCTCGATCGACATAAAGTAGACCAGCTTGCCCCGCATCTCGCCGCCCAGCGTTTCCACCACCAGCACGGCCGAGGTCTGCGCCATCGCCTCTATAATCAGCACCCCGGGCATTACCGGCTCGGTCGGGAAATGGCCCTGGAAGAACTGCTCGTTGAAGGTGACGTTCTTCAGGCCAACGCAATGGCTGTCGTGCTCCAGCTCGACCACGCGGTCCACCAGCAGGAAGGGGTAGCGGTGCGGGATGGCCCGCATGATGCCCGCAATGTCCATGATCGTCTCAGTCATGCCGGTGGTCACTCTCCTGCCCGGGGTCGTCGGTCTCGCCCTTTTCGCCTTTTTGCGGCAGCGCCGCCAGCCTGCGCAGCACCGCCGTCTGGCGCAGAAAGTCGCGCGAGGGCTGCGCTGGCATGCCCAGCATATCGGCGCCCGCGGGCACGTCACCGATCACGCCGGCCTGGCCGCCGATGCGGGCGCGGGCGCCGATGCGCAGGTGCCCGGCGACGCCGGACTGCCCGGCCATCATGACGCCATCCTCCAGCACCGCCGAACCCGACGCGCCGGCCAGGGCCACCATCACGCAAGCGCGCCCAAGCTGCACATTGTGGCCGATCTGCACCAGATTATCGATCCGGCTGCCAGCGCCGATCACCGTATCGCCCAGGCCGCCGCGGTCGATGCAGGTATTGGCGCCGATCTCGACGCCGTCCTCCAGCATGACCCGGCCCAGCTGCGGCATGGTCACGAACCCCTGCGCGGTATGGGTGAAGCCGAAGCCCTCCTGGCCGATCCGGGCGCCCGGATGCAGGGTGACGCGGGCGCCGCACACGGCGTGGCTGATGCTCGCATGGGTGTGCACGATGCACCCCGGCCCAAGAATCACGCCTGCGCCGATCACGGCATGGGAATGGATGACGCATCCGGGCCCAAGGCGGGCGCCATCGTCGATCACGGCATAGGCACCGACATCGACATCCGGAGCCAGATCGGCGCTGCCGGCGATGACCGCGCTCGGATGGCGCGTGCCCAGCGGTGCTTGAATTGGATGGAACAGCCGCGCGATGGCGGCAAAGGCAGCCGCGGGCGATGGCACGACAATGCCGATGCAGCCCGGCGGCAGCATCGCCGCATCGAGGGCGCGCAACACCACGGCACCGGCGCGGCAAGCCGACATTCCAGCCGCATGCTTCGCCGTATCGAGAAAACTGACCTCATCAGGCCCGGCCTGCGACAGCGCGGCCACGCCCCGGAACATCCGGCCCGGCGGGCCGTCGCTGCCCCCGCCGCAGGCCGCCAGCAGGCTGGCAAGCGGTAGGGGCCCGATCGTGGGGTGGAAGCGCGGGTCAGCCGGCATGGCAGGACCGGCCTTGGCCGTTACCGGCGCGGCGCCGCGGGTGCCGGTGCGGCCGGGGCGGCCCGTGGCGTGGCCGGCGCATTTGCCGCTGCAGGCGGCGGCGCCCGACCGTCGCTTTCCGCCGGGATTGTCACCCGCGGCAGCACGCGGTTGAACTGCTGGGCGATCTCCTCGGTCAGGTCGAAAGGCGGCTCGTTCATGATCACCAGCGGGCGCGGCAGCACCAGGTTGACCGAGCGGCTCTGCGCCACCTGGCGGATCACCGTGCCCAGCCCCTGCTCGATCTCCACCAGCGCGGCCTGGGCAGACTGCTCGATCGCCTGGCTGCGGTTGCGGAAGATGCGTTGGCTGTCGGTGATGCGGTCCTGCAGCTCACGCTCGCGCAGGCGCAATACTTCGGCCTGCAGTCCGGCGCGTTCGCCTGCCAGGGCCTGCTGCTGGTCTCGCCACGTATTCTGCTCGCGCTGCAGGTCATCATTCAGGCGGGTGCGGCGACGCTCGATCTCCTCGCGAACCTGGTTGAAGGCAGAGGAGACGCGCTGCACCTCGGGGATGTCGACGATACCGATGACGGCCGCGGGCGGCTGCTGGCCGGCCGGCAACGGCGGCGGCGCCTCGGTTCGGCCGGCGGGGCGGCCGGGCTGGCCTTGCGGCTGGCCCTGGCTTTGGGTCGGCCGCTGCTGCGCCGCCGGCGGGTGGTTCGGCCGGTGCGAACAGCGTGCGCAGCGAATGTGTTTCATCGCGTGCGTTCGCGAAGTGGTAGCTGTCCTGGATTGCGGCCATGAGGAGGCGCGAGCGTGCGGTGCGCGTGGTCGCAGGATTCGCGCAGGTACTCGGG
>JACMRO010000088.1 GCA_014376425.1 Rubritepida sp. | reverse complement strand
GGCCGAACGCTCCGGCACGCAGGGGTTCGAGCCTGGGTCATAGGGTCAGCCCGGCATCGACCACCAGCGTCTGGCCGGTGACGGCGCGGGCGCCGACCAGCAGCCAGACCATCGCTTCGGCGATGTCCTCGGGTGTGCAGCGGCGTTTCAGGGCGGCGGCCTCGATCGAGGCGTCACGTTCCGCATTGCTCCATTCGACCATCCACGTGCTGTCCACCGCGCCGGGGGCAACGGCGTTGACCCGCACCTCGGGCCCCAAAGCCCGGGCCAGGTTCTTCGTCAGCGAGATGACGCCGGCCTTGGTCGCGCCATAAGCCATAGAGGAGCCGGGGGAGTTGAGCCCGGCGATGGAGGCGACCGAAACGATGGCGCCGCCGGCGGCCCGCAGGTGCGGCGCGGCCGCCTTGGCGCAGCGGAAGACACCCAGGAGGTTGACCCCGATGACGGTGGCCCAAAGCTCCTCGGTGATGCGGTCCAGCGCGGCGGGCGGTATGGATGTGGCGGTGCCGGGGGTGCCGGCATTGTTCACCAGGTAGTCCAGCCGGCCGAGTGCCGCGGCCGCGGCTTGCACCATGCGCGGGCCATCGGCCGGGTCGGCCACATTGCCTGGGGCGGCGATGGCGTCGAACCCCTCGGCCCGCAGGCTGGCCACGGCGTCGGGGCCGCGTTGATCCTCGGCCAGGTGGTTGATGGCGACCCGGCAGCCTGAAGCCGCCAGCAGGCGCGCGGTGGCCAGGCCGATGCCCGACGCGCCGCCGGTGACAAGCGCGGTGCGGCCGGCCAGGTCGTAGCGGATCATGGCCGTTTCCGCAGCAGGTAGCGCTGCGTGCCGTCGAGCACGAGCACGCCTTTCTGGTTCTTGACGCTGCTCGCCATGGTCAGCACTCCCGTCGTTCGTTGCGGTTCGAGCGCCGCGATGCGCAGGCTGGCATACAAGGTGTCGCCCACGAAGACCGGCGCCAGGAAACGGCTCGACTGGTCGAGGAAGGCCTTGAGGCTGTCTTCCACCATGAAGGGGAAGAGCCCGGCGCCGGCCGCCGTCTGGATCGCCACCTGGAAACCGTGCGCGAGCATGTGCGGCATGCCGTGGCGGCGGCAGAACTCGACATCGTAATGGATCGGGTGATTGTCGCCGGAGGCGGCCTGGAAGGCGAGGAAGATCGCCTCGGTCATGGTCCGGCTGGGCAGGTTGAACACCTCGCCGAGCGCAAAATCCTCGAACCAGCGCGGCGGAGCCAGGCGGTGGTCAGACATAGCCGCGCTTACGGTCGGCCGCGCGGGCGGCGGCGGGACGCGCGGCGGGCGGGCCGAAGCCGCCGCCGCCCGAGGTTTCAAGCCGCACGATGTCGCCGGCGACCAGGGGCACGTTGTCGGATTTCGGCGGTATTGGGGTGGTGGTGCGGCCACGTATCAGGTCCAGCCTGCCAACCGCCGCCGGCTTGCCGCCGGCCAGGCCGTACGGCTGGCTGAAGAAGCGGTCCATGTTGGCGGTGAAGAAGCAGCGCGGGCTTTCGATGCGCCATTCCCGCACCAGGCCCAGGCCGCCGCGGTACTGGCCATCGCCGCCGCTGCCGGGGAGCAGGGCATAGCGGGTGATGGTCAGGGGCATCTGTGCCTCGATCATCTCGATGGGGATGTTGCTGTTGTTGTGCATGCCCGAGGAATAGGCGTGGACGCCGTCCTTGGCCGGCGCGGCGCCCGAGCCGCCGATCTCGATTTCGACCAGCACGTCTCGGGCGTCGTCGGCGCGGATGGTCTGAAAGGTGGTGACGTAGGAGCAGCCGTAATAGGCGGCCGGAATGCGCTCGGGTACCGCCTGGTGCAGCGCGCCATACATCGCGTTGAGCAGGCGGTGTGTGATGGCGACGCGGTGCGCGACCGGTGCCGGCGCGCGGGCGTTCACCACCAGCCCTTCGGGCGCGATGACGTGGACGGGGCGGTAGCAGCCGGCATTCATGGCGAAGCCGCCGCCCGACGCGCTCATCAGCGCGAACATCACGGCGGAGTTGCTGCTGGCCAGCGTGGCGTTGGTCGGACCCTGCACCTGCGGCGAGCATCCCGACAGATCGACGGTGACGCTGTCGCCGGCGATGGTCAGCCGCACCGTCAGCATGATGGGGCGGCCCAGGTCGATGCCGTCATCGTCGAGCTGGTCGGTGAATTCATAGGTACCGTCGGGCATGGCGGCGATGGCGGCGCGCATGGCCTCCTCGCTCATGTCCAGGATGCGCGCGCTGGCCTCCAGCATGGCAGGCGCGCCGAAGCGGGCCGGCAGGAGTGCCAGTGCGCTGCGGCCGACCTCGAGCGAGGCGATCTGGCTTTGCAGGTCGCCCAGCAGCAGGTCGGGCTTGCGGATATTCTGGCGGATGATGCTCCACACCGCCTCGTTGCGGACGCCCTTGTCGAAGAGCTTCACCGGCGGGATGCGCAGGCCTTCCTGGAAGATCTCCGTGGCCTTCGCGGCGTAGCTGCCGGCGGCCAGGCCGCCGACATCGATGTGGTGGCACAGCGTGCCGACATAGGCGACCCGCACGCCCTCATGGAACACCGGCCGGAAGGCCACGATGTCGGGCAGGTGCTGGCCGCCGCAATAGGGGTCGTTGGTGATGACGATGTCGTCGGCGCCCCAATCCTCGGCGGCGACGAATTTCTCCAGCAGCGTGCGCAACGCCGCGGACATCGAGTTGAGGTGCTGCGGGATGCGGGCGGATTGCGCCAGGTTCCAGCCATCGGCGTCGAAGACGGCGGTGGAGTAGTCCAGCAACTCGCGCACGATCGTGCTGCGGCTGGTGCGCCAGACGGTGACGTCCATCTCGGCCGCCGCGGCGGAAAGGGCGTTGCGGATGACCTCGATGTCGATGGGGGAGAGCATCAGATGCTACCTTGCGCCCCTTTGGGCAATGATGGCGCCGGCCTCGCCCAGGCGGGCCTGCCAGCCGGTGGCGATGTAGTGGGTGGCGAAGGCTTCCTCGATGATGGCGGGACCGATCACGGTGTCGGCGTCCAGCGCCTCCCGGTCCCAGACCACCGCGTCGTGCCAGGCGCCGCCGGTGAAGACGCGGCGGGTGCCTTTGCGCGCCGGGCGGGCGGCGGGAACCGGGGTGGTCGTCTCCGGCCTGGGCAGCCGCCCCGTGGCGGTGACGCGCAGGGTGACGATCTCCACCGCCTCGCCTTCCGACGAGTAGCTGAAGCGTTGGCGGTGGGAGTCGTGGAAGCGGGCTTCGAGTGCAGCCAGCGCGGCCGCGTCCGGCGCCGTCACGTCGCCCCAGGGGACCAACAGCTCGAAGGCCTGGCCGTGGTAGCGCATGTCGGCGGCGACGGTAAGCGCGCGGTCGGGTTCTGCCACGCCGTCGCGGGCCAGGCGCGCATCGGCTTCGGCGCGGAGTTCGGCGATCAGCGCGGTCAGGCCGGGCAGGGCGGCCGGCCCCACTGTGAACAGGCGACTTCGAGAAATGTCCTGCACCAGGTCGGAGAACAGGATGCCGTAGGCGGAGAGGGTGCCGGGTTCGCGCGGGAAGATGACCTCGGTCATGCCCATCTCATCCGCCACCTCGGTCGCATGCAGGCCGCCAGCGCCGCCGAAACTGAGCAAGGCGAAGTCGCGCGGGTGCAGCCCTTTCTCGAACAGCGAGAGCCGCACGGCGGCGGCCAGCGAGGCGTTGGTCAGCGCCAGGATGCCTTCCGCGGCGGCTTCGGGGCCGAGGCCCAGCGCGTTGCCCAGCCGGGCCAGCGCGGCGCCGGTCGCCACCATGTCCAGCTGCATGGCGCCGCCCAGAAAGAACTGCGCGTCAAGCCTGCCGAGGGCGAGGTTGGCGTCGGTCACCGTGGGCTCGGTGCCGCCACGGCCATAGGCCACCGGCCCCGGCCTGGCGCCCGCGCTGCGGGGCCCGACGGTAAGGCGCCCGCCGGCCTGCACGGCGGCGATGGAGCCGCCGCCAGCGCCGATGGTGCGCATCTCCACCATCGGTAACCGCACCGGCAGGCCATCGATCTCGCCCTGCGTCACGATGGAGACGCGGCCATCCTGCACCACCGATACATCATAGCTGGTGCCGCCCATGTCGACGGCGACGAGGTTCGGACGGCCGAGTTCGCGGGCGATCCGGCTGGCCGCCAGCGCCCCGCCCGAGGGGCCGCTCAGCAGCAGGCGCGCGGGCTGTTCGGCCGCGGTTTCCAGGCTGCACACGCCGCCATTGGACTGCACGAGGAAGATGCGCGGCGCAAAGCCATCCTCGCCGATGCGGCCGCGCAGACGGTCCATGTAGGCGCGCACGACGGGCACGAGCACCGCGTTGAGCACGGTGGTGCTGCTGCGCTCGTATTCGCGGATTTCCGGCGAAATGTCGGAGGAGATGGAGACCGGCAGGCCGGGATGGGCGGCCAGGATGGCCTGGCGCAGGGCCCGTTCATGGGCGGGATTGGCATAACTGTGGAGGAAGACGATGGCCACCGCCTCGGGCCTGAGCGCCGCCAGGGCTGCAAGGGTGTCGCCGAGCGCCAGCGGGGTTTCGATGCTGCCGTCAAAGCGGATGCGCTCGGTCACCCCCAGCCGGCGGTCGCGGGCGATCAGGCACGGGAAGGGGTCGGGTGCCAGGCCGTAGATGTCGCGGCGGACGTGGCGGGTGATCTCCAGCACGTCCTCGAAGCCCGCGGTGGTCAGCAGCACGCCATCCGCCAGATTTCGCTCGAGCACGGCGTTGGTGGCGATGGTGGTGCCGTGCAGCAGCAGGCCGACGTCGCTCAGCGCGAAGCCGAAGCGGGATGCGGCCTCCCGCACGCCGACCATCAGCCCCTCGGAGGGGTCGGCGGGCGTTGTGGGGGTCTTCCAGGCGACGACCGTGCCGGTGCGTGCGTCGAGGATCTGCAGGTCGGTGAAGGTGCCGCCGATGTCGACGGCGATGCGGATTGGGCGGGTCATCTTGCCTCGTCATACGCGGGCCTGAGCCGGGCGTCTCTTCGGTGGGGAGCAGATCGCCGCGTCGGGCCGGGCGCGGACGGCGGCAGGCTCACGCCATCACCCGGGGCAGCCACAGGGCGATCTCAGGAAAAACCAGCAGCAGCACCACGGCCGCCAGATAGGCCAGAAGGAACGGCATCACGCCCACGAACACGTCGGTGATCGGCCCGCCCGGCTTCGGCCGCATACCCTGCAGCACATACATCACCGTGCCGTCCGGTGGGCTGATCTGGGCGATCTCGACCAGCATGACCACCACCACACCGAACCAGATCGGGTCGTAGCCCAGCGCGACCACGACGGGGAAGATGACCGGCACGGTGGTGATGATCATGGAGAAGCCCTCCATGAAGGTGCCGAGCGCGAAATACAGCGCCACGATGCAGGCCATGATGGCCCAGGGCGGCAAGGGGAGCCCCGCGATCATCCCTGCCAGCGCCTGGGGAACGTTGATGATTGTCAATATGTAGTTCAGCAGGTAGGCGCCGAAGATGATCAGGCCGAGCAGAGCTGTGTTGCGCGCCGTGGCTTCGGCGCTCGCGTTCAGCATCCGGAAGGAGAGGCGTCCCTCCAGCGCTGCGAAGCCGATGGCGCCGACGACGCCCAGCGCCGCGGCTTCCGTCGGCGTGGCGAAGCCGCCATAGATGCTGCCAAGCACGAGAAAGATCAGCACCAGGGTCGGGACGAGGTCCTTCAGCGCCGCCAGCTTTTGCATCAGCGGCAGGGCCGGTGGCCTGGCCATCTGGCTGCGCCAGCCATGCGCCAGGATCAGCAGCGTGAAGAGGCCCACCACAAGCGCCGAAGGCAGCAGCGCTGCGATGTAGAGCGCGCCCACGCTCGTCTCGGTGATCAGCCCGTAGATGATGAAGGTGATGCCGGGCGGGATGAGGTTGCCCAGCGCGCCGCCGGCCGCCAGCGACCCCAGCACCCAGCGTGGCGAGTAGGGAGTGCCCTGGAAATAGGGCAACGCCACCGACCCCATGGTGGCCGCGGTGGCGACGGACGACCCGCTGATGGCCGAGAACACCGCGCAGCTGACGATGTTGGTGTGCAGCAGCCCGCCCGGCAGCCGGTTCAGCCAGACATTCAGCGCGCGGTACAGCTTCTCGGACAGCCCGGCCCGCAGCAGGATCTCACCCATCAGCAGGAACAGCGGCACTGCCACCAGCACGAAGTTGGAGGACGGGCCCCACAGCGTCTGGCCGGCGAAATTCCACCATGGCCGGTCGCTGAACATGAAGCCGGTGAGGAAGGCCAGTATCCCGAGCACCGCGGCGATGTATACGCCCGAGCCGAAGAACAGCACGAATACGCCGATCAGCATCAGGATCTCGGCGATGGGCAGGGCGGCGGCACCGGTGGCGGCCGCGAAAAGGAGTACACCCAGCAGGCCGAGCAGGAAGACGACGGCGATCATCGCGGCGCCAGCTTCACCGCGGCCAGCGCCTCGGCCGCTTCGTCATCGACACTGCGGCTGGCGAGCAGGCCGTCCAGCCGGCCCGGTTCGCCGGCCAGCAGGGCCAGAACGGATTCCAGCAGCAGCACGGCAACCATCGCCACGAATGCTAAAATGCCGGCCAGCCAAATGC
>JACMRO010000087.1 GCA_014376425.1 Rubritepida sp. | reverse complement strand
GCCGCTGCCCACGCCGCGTTCGGGCCATGGCATGGTGGTCTATCGCGGCCGGTTCTACTGCATGGGCGGTGAAGGCGGCATCATCGAGAACGGCGTGCCGCGCGACGCGAAGGTCTTCGGCCAGATGGAAAGCTACGACCCGGCCGGCGACAGCTGGCAAAGCCACGCGCCCATGCGCACCCCGCGCCATGCGGTGGCGGCGACGACGCTGGGCGATGCGATCTACGTCGCCGGCGGGGGCGCGGTGGTGGGCGGCATGGTGCAAAGCGCCATCCACGAGGCATTCACCCTGGCGTGAACTTGCTCCTGGCCGTGGCGATGCTGTTCGCGGCCGGGCTGGTGCGCGGCTTCTCGGGCTTCGGCTTCGCCATCGCGGCGGTGCCGCTGCTCAGCCTGCTGGCGCCGCCCGCGGACATCGTGCCGCTGGTCGTGCTGCTGCAGCTTTGCATCAGCCTGCAAGGCCTGCGACCCGCCTGGGCGGCGGCGGATTTCGCGTCGCTGCGCTGGCTCGCGCCGGGCGCCGCGCTGGCCACGCCGCTCGGCCTCTGGGCGCTGGCCTGGTTGCCGGAGGCGCCGGTCCGGCTGCTGATCGCGGCCCTGGTCGGCGCCACCGTGGCCGTGCTGGCGGGCGGCTGGCGCCTGCCACGCACCCCGCATGGGGCGGCGGTGGGCCTGGTCGGCGTGCTTTCGGGCCTTTGCAACGGGCTGGCGGCGATGCCGGGCCCGCCGGTGATCGCCTATTACCTGGCTGTGCCACTGCCAGCCGCGGCCGGGCGGGGTGCGATGATCGTGCTGTTCATGATGACTTCGGTGGCCGCCTTCGTGCCGCTGCTGCTGGCCGGCCACCTGCCGGACCCGGTGCTGGTCGTGGCCGGGCTGCCGGCGGTCTGGGCCGGATCGACCTTGGGCGAATACCTGTACCGGCGTGCCCCGGAAGCGGGCTACCGGCGCGCCGCGTTGTGGATTCTGGGCGCGGCCGGCGTCGCCGCCGCGGCCCGCGCGCTAATCTAGAAGGCTGCTGAAAAACTGGACGGGTCGGCTGGGCGGTGCCTTACCGCGCAGGATTCGTTCGTTCCTTGCCAGGATGCAACAGCATCCTGCCGGCGGCCCGGCCTTTCCTGCCCGAAAAGTCCCTCGCCCACCTTCAGCCGCCAGTTCTTCAGCAGCCTGCTAGCCGCTCCAGCGCGTCACCCAGCCGCACCATGCCACCGGCCACGATCCGCGCCGTGATCCCGCCATGGCCACGCATGGCGTTGTAGCCGCCAGGCCCCAGCGCCGCTTCCATGCGCGAGCAGGGATGCGCCTCACCGCTATATTCCAGCAAAGCACCGCCCAGGGCGAAGCGGCGCCCCTTCAGCGCCAGCAGGTTTACCCCACGCACCAGCAGGTTGCGGCGCAGGATGGCGGGATCGAGGACCTCCAGCCCCAGATAGCGCGCTATGGCGTCGAGGTGCTCGGCACTGATCAACGTGACTTGGCGCGCCCCGTCGCGGGTGGTGCGGTATCGGTCGCCCTCGATGCCGCGGCCGGCAACCAGCTGCGCCGCCTCGACCAGGCGCATCGGCACGCTGCGCTCCGGCCGAAGGCCAATCCAGTCCAACCGCCCGGCGCGCATCGGGGCCGAAAACAGCCGCGCCAGCGTAGAGCTGGCTGGCAGGGTCGTCGGCACACCGAGATTGAGAAACATGTCCATGATGGCCCCTGCTACACGGTTGAGCCGGGGCGACAACCCTGAAATGTGATGGAGGGAGCATGCAACCATCGGCATCGCAGCCGATAGCGCAGAACGCGCTGGCCGGTGATCTCCGCTGGTGTCAGGCTGCCAGATCAGCCGTTGCGCCTGAGAGGATTTGGTATGAACGACAACCCCGGCCCCACCGTGCAGCCCGACGTCAGCGCCTTCTTCGACCAATCCACCAACACCATCAGCTACGTGGTCCGCGATCCGGCGTCAGACGCGTGCGCGATCATCGACCCGGTGCTGAACCTTGACTATGCCGCGGGCCGCATCAGCCATGCCGGCGCGGACGCGTTGATCGCGCATGTGCGGGCGCAGCAGCTGCGTGTCGAATGGTTGATCGAAACCCATGTCCATGCAGACCATCTTTCGGCCGCGCCCTACATCCGGCAACAGCTGGGCGGGCGCATCGGGATCGGCCAGCACATCACCGCGGTGCAGGAAACCTTCGCCCGGGTGTTCGACGAGGGCCGCGAATTCCACCGCGACGGCAGCCAGTTCGATCACCTGTTCAGCGATGGCGAAGCCTACTCCATAGGTGGCATGCCGGCGGTCGCCCTGCACACGCCCGGCCACACGCCCGCCTGCATGACGCATGTGGTGGGCGATGCAGCGTTCGTGGGCGACACGCTGTTCATGCCCGATGGCGGCACGGCGCGGGCCGACTTCCCCGGCGGCGACGCGGCGATGCTGTTCCGTTCAATCCGCCGGGTACTGGAGCTGCCGCCGCAGACGCGGCTTTTCATGTGCCACGATTACGGCCCGGGCGGCCGCGACATCGCCTGGCAGAGCACCGTGGCGGCAGAGCGGGCGGAAAACATCCACATCCGCGACGGCGTCGGCGAAGCTGAGTTCGTGGCGATGCGGCAGGCGCGGGACAAGACGCTGGGCATGCCCGCGCTGATCATCCCGGCGCTGCAGGTAAACATGCGGGCCGGCGCCCTGCCCGAGCCTGAGGCGAGTGGCAAGCGCTTCCTCAAGGTGCCGGTGGACGTGCTCTGACGCCGCGGCAGGTCCTGGTCTGCATCGGCACGCGGCCTGAGGCCATCAAGCTGTTCCCGGTGGTGCTGGCGCTGCGGGCCGACCCACGCTTCGCGGTGCGGGTCTGCGCCACCGCGCAGCACCGCGGGATGCTGGACCAGGTGCTGCGCATGGCGGGCATCACGCCTGACATCGACCTCGACCTGATGCGGCGCGGCCAGAGCCTGGGCGACATCACCACCGGCGTGCTGCAAGGGCTGGGCGCGGTGCTGCGCGGCGCACCGGCGGACTGGGTGGTGGTGCAGGGCGATACGACCACCGCGATGGCTGCCGCGCTGGCCGCCTTCCAGCACGGCGTCCCCGTCGCCCATGTCGAAGCGGGGCTGCGCAGCGGCGACATGACCGCGCCCTTCCCTGAGGAGGCCAACCGCCGCATCGTCACTTTGCTGGCCCGGCTGCATTTCGCGCCCACCGCGCGCGCGCAGGCAGCGCTGTTGGCCGAGGGCCTGCCGCCGGCACAGGTGCTGCTCACTGGCAACACGGTCGTCGATGCACTGCTGGCGGGGCGCGACCGCCTTGGCGGCGACCCGGCCGCCACCGCCGCCCTTCGCGCCGCCCTGCCGCCGGTCGCCGACCCGCGTCGCATCATCCTCGTCACCGCGCATCGGCGCGAGAATCTGGACCGGGGCATCGCCGGCATCGCCCGGGCGCTGCATGCCCTGGCCGAACGCGGCGATTGCTGCATCGCCTTCCCGGTGCACCCCAACCCGGCGGTCCGGGCGCCAGTGCAGGCCCTGCTCGCCGGCCACCGCAACATCGTCCTGCTGCCGCCGCTGGACTACCTGCCGTTCATCCACCTGCTGGACCGCTGCCACCTGGTGCTGACCGACAGCGGCGGCGTGCAGGAGGAGGCACCAAGCTTCGGCAAGCCCGTGCTGGTTCTGCGCGAGGTGACGGAGCGGCCCGAGGCGATCGAGGCCGGCACCGCCCGGCTGGTTGGCACCGACCCTGCGCGCATCCTGGCGGAAACCGCGAGGCTGCTGGATGACGGCGTCGCGTATGCGGCCATGGCGCGCGCCCACAACCCCTTCGGCGATGGCCGGGCGGCGGCGCGCATCCGCGACGCCCTGGCCGAAACCAGCTAGCGCGCCGTCCAGATGCCGCGGGTGTCGATAACATGCCGCCCCTTCAGCCGGACCAGCGGCGTGCGCCGGAACGCGGCGTGGTCGACCAGCAGCACGAAGATCCCGGGCCGTTGCAACCCCTCCTCGAGCCCCAGCAGCGGCGCCGCGAGGCCAGGCGGCGGCCGCGCCACATGCGGCTCCACAACCGCCACGCCGCCGGGAAAGTCGTCCGCCAGCTGACGGGCGATCTCCAGGGCCGGGCTTTCCCGCAGATCATCCACATCGGCCTTGAAGGCCAGGCCGAAGCAGGTGATCGGCGCGCCGGGCATCGCCCGCGCCGCGGCGTGGACCAGGCCGCGCACATGCACCGCCTTGTGATCGTTGACCTCACGCGCGGTGCGGATCAGCCGGGCCTCCTCGGGTGCGGCGTCGACGATGAACCATGGGTCGACCGCCACGCAGTGCCCGCCAACGCCGGGGCCGGGCTGCAGGATGTTCACCCGCGGATGGCGGTTGGCCAGGCGGATCAACGACCAGACGTCGACGCCCGCCCGCGCCGCCACCATCGAGATTTCGTTGGCGAAAGCGATGTTGACGTCGCGGAAAGCGTTCTCCGTCAGCTTCACCAGCTCTGCCGTGGCGGCGTCGGTGCGCAGCACTTCGCCGCGGGCGAAGCTTTCGTAAAATGCGGCACCGGCTTCGGCGCAGGCGGCGGTTACGCCGCCGACGCAGCGGTCGTTCTCGACCAGCTCGGTGATGACGCGGCCGGGCAATACGCGCTCGGGACAGTAGGCCAGGGCTATGTCCGGGCGGGCGGCCCGGCCGGGCATGCCGAGGTCGGGCCGCAGGCCGGCCAGCAGGTCGCGCAGCGCGTGGGTGGTGCCGACCGGCGATGTGCTTTCCAGGATCACCGTGTTGCCTGGCCGCAGCGCCGGGGCCAGCGCCCGCGCCGCGTCGAATACATGGTCGAGCATCGGCCGGCGATCCGCCGTCAGCGGCGTGGGCACGGCGATGACGAACAGGTCGGCCTGCTGCGGCGCGGCATGGGCGGTCAGCGCGCCATCGGCCACCACCTTGCGCACCAGCCCGTCCAGGTCGGGCTCGACGATGGGGATGCGGCCGTCATTGACGGTGTCGACATGCTGCGGGTTGGTATCGACGCCGAACACCCGCCAGCCCCGGCTGGCTGCGACCGCGGCGGTGGGCAGGCCGACATAGCCCAGGCCGATGATGCAGACGGTCTTCATGCGCGGTTCCGGAATACGTTGGAGTGCGAGTATTCACCCATTGGCCGATTCTTCCTGCCGCCGGCATTTGTCAGCGACAGCCCGCGATCCTGGGCGGCCACTCCCCAGTGGCGGGGAGCGCGAACGCGCCGTCGGCCAGTCGGCTTAGATGATGAACCGACCAGGCAGCCAATGCGCTGACGGTGCAGCGGCAAGGGGCCAGGCCGGGAAGGCGCCTGGCAGCCTCGGCGGTGACGCGGGGCGGGAAGCATGCTTCAAAGCAAGATGGGTCCGCGCAACCGAATCTTGAGTTGGCTGTGCCGCGATGCCGGGTCCATGCCGCGGCGCGAACAAGTCCGTCCGGCGCCTGGCGGGGGCAGCCGCCCGGGCGCCCGGCCGCCCGCCTGCGCAGCTCTCCGGTCGCCTGCTGATGTTTGAGGTGGCCTGCGACGTCGGCGGCGGTTTCGTCGACCTGGTTGCGCATGCGCCGGGCTCCGCGCCCATCCTGCTCAAACGCACCCGTGATGCCGCGGTCGCGCTGCCCGTGCTGATCGGCGCCATGCTACGGCAGGCCGGCATCGCGCCGATGGGGCGCTTGCGGCTCTCCACCACGCTGGCCACCAACGCGCTGGCCAGCGGTACCGCTTCACCCTGCGCGCTGATCACCACCCTGGGCTTCACCGACCTGCCGGAACTCGGCCGCCAGTCGCGCCGCGACCCCGATGTGCTGCAGCCACCGCCACCCACGCCGCCCTGGATGTCGCCCTCGCGGTGGCGACTGGGCGTTTCCGGTCGGATCGGCGCGGATGGCGTCGAGTGCGACCCGCTGGTGCTCAACGGGCTGGAGCCTTTTCTCGGGACCCTGCCGACGGGGACGCCCTTGGCCATCTGCCTGCTGTTCGCGCCGCTCAACCCTGCACATGAGCTGGCGGTCGCCGCCGCCATCGCCCAGGCGAGGCCTGACTTGCTGGTGTCGCTGTCGCACCGGGTGGACCCGGCGCTGCGCGAGTTCGAACGCCTGCTGGCGACGCTGGCCGATGCGTCGCTCAAGCCCATGCTGGGCCATGCCTTCCAGGGCCTGCACGCACCCTGGCTGCTGCGCGCCGACGGCATGCTGGCGCCGGTCGAGGCGGCGCTGGCCACGCCGCTGCGCCTCGCCATGTCGGGCCCCGCGGGCGGTGCCCTGGCGGTGGCTCATTGGAGCGAGGGGGAGGCCATCGGCCTCGACATGGGCAGCACCACCACCGAGATCAGCCTAGCGCGCGATGGAAAGCCGCTGGTCGCGCGGGAGATCGGCGTGGGCGAATTGCGGCTGCGCTGCGCGTCGCTCGACATCGAGACCCTGGCCGTGGGCGGCGGCACAGCGCTGGAGGTGGTTGGTGGCCGCATTCGCCTTGGCCGGTCCGGCACCCCCGCCTGCCAGGGCGGCGCGCTGCCCACCCTGACCGATGCGGCCCTGCTGGCCGGCTGGCTGCCCGAACGCATCAGCGGCGTGGTGCTGGACCGCGCCGCCGCGGCCGCCGCCTTCGCGGTCATGGGCGGGGACCCCGTACCGGCGCTTGAGCTGGCGGAGGCAACCATCGCTGAAGCCACGCGCCGCATCGCGCTGCGCCGCGGTATCGACCCGGTGAGCGCGCTGCTGGTGATGGGCGGCGGCGCCGGGCCGCTGCATGGCTGCGCCATCGCCAGCCGCATCGGCACGCGGCGGGTGTTGCTGCCGCCCGCGCCGGGGCTGCTCTCCGCCTTCGGGCTGCTGCTCGCCCTGGCCGGCGAAAGCCGGGAGCGCGTGTGCGACCTGGCGCTCGAAGCGCTGGGGGAACTCCAGCCCGCGCCCGGCCCTGCCAGCCACGTACTGGAGATGGCCTATGCCGGCCAGTCAGAGACGCTCTCCATTGCCTGGGAGCCTGGCGAAACAACCGAGACTCTGGCCACCCGCTTCGATGCCGAGCACACGGCCAGGCGCGGCCATGCCGCCGGCGGGGCGCGGCGCATCATCGCATTGCGCTCGACGCTGAGCGGGCCGCTTGGCCCCCCGCCGCCGCACCCACCGCCCAGCCACCACCTGTGCGAACCTCGGCACGGCCCCGCCGTTCTGCACGGCATCGACGCCACGCTGCGCATCCCCGCTGGCTGGCGTGCCTGCCAGCGCCATGACGGCGCCATCCTGCTGGAGGCGGTATGACCGAACTCAAGGCGGCCGCCGCGCGCGACATCCACCGCCTGGCGCTGGAAGGCCTGGCCGACCGCATGCAGGACAGCCTGCTGGCCAGCGCGCTATCGCCTGTGGCGCGCGAGGGAATGGATTGCGCCGCCGCCCTGTTCCTGCCCGATGGCCGGGTGCTGGCCCAAGCGCATTCCCTGCCGCTGCTGCTGGGCGGGATGATCCCGGGCATCGCAGGCCTGCTGCGAGCCTTCCCTTCGGCCACGCTGGCGGAAGGGGACGGGCTGCTGATGAACGACCCCTGGTCGGGAGGCACCCACCTGCCCGACCTCATCGTCGCCCGGCCGGTGCTGACAGACGGGCGCGTGGTCGCGATCGCCGCGACCATACTGCACCACCAGGATGTCGGCGGCATCGCGCCCGGCTCGGTGCCGCCCGATGCGCGCGACATCTTCCAGGAAGGGCTGCGCTTGCCGCCGCTGCTGGCCTGGCGGGGCGGTGAGGCCGACCCGGGCATCACCGCCATCCTGGCCGCCAACAGCCGCGCGCCGGCGATGCTGATCGGCGACCTGGCGGCGCAATGGGCGGCGGTATCGCTGGCGGCGCGCGAACTCGCGGCACTTGCCCGCCGCATGGGCGTGGCGGGGTCCGCTACCGCCAACCAGGCGCTGATCGACGAGGCGGGGGCCGGGCTGGCGGCCGGGCTGGCGCTGCTGCCCGAGGCCCAGGCGCAGGCCGATGAGGCCCTGGAAGGGGATGGCCGCAGTGCAGCACTGGTGCCCATCCGGGTCACCCTGCGCGTCCATGGCGGACGTCTGGCGGTAGATTTCACCGGCTCCGCGCCGCAGACCGAGGGGCCGGTCAATGCCGCCCCTTCAGGCATGCTGGCGGCCTGCTTCCTGTTGCTGCGGCGGATCGCGCCCGACGCGCCAGCCAATCACGGCCTGCTCGAACTGCTCGACCTGACGCTGCCCGAAGGCAGCGTGGTGAACCCGCGCTTTCCGGCGG
>JACMRO010000086.1 GCA_014376425.1 Rubritepida sp. | reverse complement strand
CTGGCGCATCCCCCGCCGCTTCGGCGACATGCTGGCCGAGCTGGCGACGGGTTGCGCCGACGCGGCGATCAGCCAGGAGCGCCGCGAATCCCGGCGCATCGAGGCGTGGCTGGACCACAGGCTCGAGCAGGCCGACGCCCAGCGCCTTTCCGCAACCGTATCGCATCAGGATGTGCTGGCCCTGCCGGCATGAGCTGGGCCACCCTGCCCGGCCCGGGCGAGACCGAGGACTTGCTCGCCCGGCTTGCCAGGCCCGGCCCCGAACCCGACTTCCACCTGATGCACGCCGCCACCCGCGCCCTGATCCTGCGGCCAGCAACGGCGCCGGTGGCGGACCACCAGGCCGCCGCCATCATGCAGTTCTGGGACCAGCCGGTACCGCCCGCCGACGTGCTGGCCAGCCTGGAGAGCTGGCGCATCGCGGGCCCGCCGCTCGCGCGGTTCTCAGATGCGGCGGCGAGCGACTGGCTGCACGACCATTACGGCCAGGAGGTGCTGGCGGCCTACCGGCACTGTCATCACCCCGCCATGCGGTCGGACCTGTTCCGTCTGGCCTGGCTGCTGCGGCTGGGCGGCCTCTATGTCGATGCGGATGACGCCTATGGCGGCCCCGGCCCGTTACCAGGCTTCGAGGCGGGGCTGGTGCTTCTGCCGCTCGCCCAGTTCGGCGGCACCATCGTGCCGATGGCAGAGGGATTGGCGGCCAGCGCGGCGGGCGAGCATGTCGGCTTCTTCGCCAACAACGCGCCGCTCTACGCGCGCGCCGGCCACCCGGTGCTGCAGGCGGCGCTGGAGGGCGCCCTGGGCCATCTGCGCCGCTGCATGGCGCAGGGCGTTCGCGGCGACATCCATGCGCATACCGGCCCGTTCAACCTCAGCCTGGCGCTGGTCGCCTACCTGGCCGGCTGCCACCGTGCGGGCCGCGAGCCCGACGTGGCGCTGCGGGTGGAATGGCCCTGGCTGCGCCCCTTCCTGCCGATGGACTACAAGCTGGGCCCGCGGAACTGGCGCAGCGGCGCTAGTCTTTACTGAAGCCGCGCCCGCGCCGCACCACAGCCTCGCCGAACCGCAGCCGCAGCTTTTCCATCGCGTTCCAGCGCGCCACCCGCCTGGGCGCATCGGGGTCGGCCAGGTCGGGCGCATCGGCCATGGCCCCCGGCAGCAACGTCTGCGCGCCAATGCCCAGCAGGCGGAAGGCGGTGCCATCGGCCTCACGCGCCAGCAGCTTGCGGGCGGTGGCGAACAGCACGTCCGGCACCTGGCTGGGCGTGGCCAGCCGCGCCGCGCGGGTGCGGCTGGCGAAAGCGGTCGTCTTCAGCTTCAGGGTCACGCCGCCGGCCGAGAAGTCTTTTTCCGCCAGGCGCCGCGCCAGCTTCTCGCACAGCCGCCACAGCACCGCCTCCAGATCGGGTAGCGTCGACAGGTCGGTGTTGAAGGTGGTCTCGGCGCTGATGCTCTTTGTGTCGTGGCCGGGGGTGACGGCGCGACTGTCTTCGCCGCGGGCGCGGGCGGCCAGGCGGGGGCCCTCTTCGCCGAAGCGCTTTGCCGCTTCGCGCCCGGTCAGCGCGCCCAGCTGGCCCAGCGTGGTGAAGCCCGCGGCATGCAGCCTGGTGGCCATGGCGGGGCCCACGCCGGGCAGCAGCCGCACCGGCTCGGGCGCCAGCAACGCGGCTGCCTCGGCGCCGATCACCGCGAAGCCGCGCGGCTTGTCGCGGCCGGCGGCGATCTTCGCCAGCAGCCGGTTGGGCGCCAGGCCGATCGAGACGGTGACCCCCACCTCGCGCTCGACATCGCGCGCGAAGCTGGCCAGCACCGCCGCCGGCGGGGCGCGGTGCAGCGCTTCGGTGCCGGAAAGGTCCAGCACCGCCTCGTCGATGCTCATCGGCGCCACCTGGGGCGTCAGCCGCAGCATCATGGCGCGGATCTGACGGCCGGCGGCGGCGTATTTCTCGAAGTGCGGCCGGACGACCACGGCATCGGGGCAGGCCTGCAACGCCTTGAACATGGGCATGGCCGACCGCACGCCGCGGGTCCGCGCGATGTAGCAGCAGGCCGCCACCACCCCGCGGGTGCCGCCGCCCACCAGCACGGGGCGCGACGCCAGCGACGGGTCGTCGCGCTTCTCGACGCTGGCGAAGAAGGCGTCGCAATCGACATGGGCGATGGCCAGGGTGAACAGCTCGGCATGGCTGACGACCCGGCGGCCGCCGCAGTTTGGGCAGATAGCGGGCACATCGCGGGCGCCGCAGTCACGGCACAGGCTGGGCGTCATCGCCGCAGCATTGGCAGCGCCGCCAGCCAGCCCAGCATGAGAATGCCCGGCAGCTGTTCGGCCGGGGTACGGGGCGAGCGGGCGGTGGCCAGGCCAGTGGCCTGGAAGGCGAGGGACAGCGCCGCCTCGCCCAGCAGCGACACGGCCAGGGCCACGGCCGCTATGCCGGCGCGGCGCGGCAAGGTCAGCCCGGCCGGTACGCAGCGCCAGGCGGCCCAGGCCAGGATGGGCGCCAGCACCGCCGCTTCCAGCCACGCCGCGGCCAACCCGCCGATGCGCGGCGCCAGCAGCAGCTCGCGCACCGGCCCGGCGCATAGCCCGGCCAGGAAGGCCAGCCCGCCCAGCATGAGACCGGCGCGGATCACCACAGCCGCGCCGCCCCGAGCACGCCCGAACTGTCGCCATGCGCGGCCTGCACCAGCCGCGTCCGCACCACGTCGCTGAACACCCACTCGCCCCACAGCCGGGGCACCTGCTCGTAAAGATGCGCCATATTGGAGAGGCCGCCGCCCAGCACGATGACGTCCGGGTCCAACAGGTTGATGACGGAGGCCAGCGCGCGCGCCAGACGGTGCGCGTGGCGGGCGACGGCCGGGTGGGCGGCCGGCAGCGTGGCAGGTTCGGCCCCCGCATCCGCCGCCAGCGCCGGGCCGCACAGAAAGGTCTCGATGCAGCCCAGCCGGCCGCACCAGCAGCGAGGCCCCGGCTGTTCGTCGGCGCCCATCCAGGGCAACGGATTGTGGCCCCATTCGCCGGCGATGCGGTTGGCACCCTCGATCAACCGGCCGTCGATGGCGATACCGGCGCCGACGCCGGTGCCCAGGATGGCGGCGAAGGTGACGCCCGGGTGCGCCTCGCTCAGCGCCAGGCAGTTGGCGTCGTTGGACAGGCGCACCGGGCGGTCCAGCCGGCGGGCCAGGTCATCCGCCAGCCGCCCGCCATTCAGCCAGGTGGAGTTGGCGCCGCGCACCAGGCCGGTGGCCGGCGACAGGCTGCCGGGGATGCCGATGCCAACCGTGCAGCGGCCGCACTGAGCCTCGGCGCCGGCAACCAGTGCTGCGATGGCGGCCAGCGTGCCGTCATAATCGCGCGGCGTGGGCACGCGGCGGCGCAGGCGCTGGCCGCCGGCTTCATCCAGCACCACGATCTCGGTCTTGGTGCCGCCCAGGTCGATGCCGATGCGCATGGAGCCAGGGTGGGGCCTGCGCGCCCTTGCCGGCAAGCCTTACCCGGGCCTCACCCGGGCTTGCCGGCGAGGGCCAGCCCGTGCTGGATAAGGCCATGGAACACAAGCTGGATGTGCGCGGGCTGCGCTGCCCGCTGCCGGTGCTCAAGGCCAACAAGGCACTGCGCGGCATGGCGGCAGGCGAGGCGCTGGAGGTGCTGGCCACCGACCCGGCAGCGGAGCGCGACTTCGCCGCCTTCGCGACCGAGACCGGCCACGCCCTGCTGGTCACCGAGAAGAACGGCGACGAACTGCGCTTCGTGCTGCGCAAGCGCGCCGATGGCTGATCTGCTCATCCTCACCCATGACGACTGCCTAGGCCACGACATGGGCGAGGGCCACCCGGAATGTCCGGACCGGCTACGCGCAGCCTGGGCCGCCATCGGCGACAGACCGCGGGAGGCCGCGCCGCGGGCCACGGCCGAGCAGCTCGCCCGCGTCCACCCGGCGGCGTATGTCGAAGCCATCCTGGCGATTCGTCCCGAAGGCTGCGACCGCGTGGCGCTGGACGCCGATACCATCATGAGCGCCGGCAGCGCCGAAGCCGCGTTGCGCGCCGCCGGTGCGGGGGTGCGCGCGGTGGAGGCGGTGTGCGGCGGCCAGCACCGGGCCGCCTTCTGTGCCACCCGCCCGCCCGGCCACCATGCCGAACCGGCGCGGCCGATGGGCTTCTGCCTGTTCAGCAACGTCGTCGTCGCTGCCCGCCACGCCCAGGCCGCGTGCGGCGTGACGCGCGTCGCCATCCTGGATTTCGACGTGCATCACGGCAACGGCACCCAGGCCTGCGTGGAGGCCGACCCGAGCATCCTTTTCATCTCCAGCCACCAGATGCCCTGCTACCCCGGCACCGGCGGCGCGGCGGAGACCGGTGTGGGCAATGTGATGAACCTGCCGCTGCGGCCGGGCGCCGGCGGCGCGGCATTCCGGGCCGCCTGGGAAGCGGCCCTGCCGCGTGTCACCGGCTTCGACCCCGGCCTGGTCATCATCTCAGCCGGCTTCGACGCGCATGTGCGCGACCCGTTGGCGCAGCTGCGCCTGGACGAGGCCGACTTCGCTTGGGTCACCCGCGCCATCCTGGCGGCCGCGCCCGGCGTGCCGGTGGTGAGCATGCTGGAAGGCGGCTATGACCTCCAGGCGCTGGAAGCCAGCGTGGCTGTGCACCTCACCGCACTGGAGACTGCATGACGAAAGAGGACATCACCGCCTGGGCGCTGGCCAATGGCTGGCGGATCATCGGCGGCCATCCCAGCCTGTCCAAGCCGGCCCGGCCCAACGACGCGATCATCCGCCTGGCGCTGAAGACCACCGTGGTGAACGTCGAAATCCGCAAGCCATCCGGCAAGTGGGAGAAGGTTTCCGGCGGCAACTACCCGGCGGTGGGCGGCGGCGAGGACGGCATGCTGCTGTCGGGGCTGGGGCTGGAGCGCATTCCCAGCCTGCAACGGCTGATGCAGGACAATCGCGACGCGATGGTGTTCGCTCCGCGTTGACCCCACGGCGGTCATGCGCCATCCGTGCCGCATGCCCGCCGACCTACGCACCGTCAAAGCCTGGCCCATCGAGGAAGCAGCCAAACTAGCCGACCGGCTGGCCAGGTCGGGCAAGACCCACGCCCTGTTCGAGACCGGCTACGGCCCTTCCGGCCTGCCGCATATCGGCACCTTTGGCGAGGTCGCCCGCACCTCGTGGGTTCGCCACGCCTTCACGGCGCTGACCGGCATGCCGTCGCGCCTGCTGGCTTTCAGCGACGACATGGACGGGCTGCGAAAGGCGCCGGACAATGTGCCGAACCGCGATCTGCTGCTGGCCAATTTGGGCCGGCCGCTGACCCGCATCCCCGACCCCTTCGGCACCCATGACAGCTTCGGCGCGCATAACAACGCCCGCCTCCGCGGCTTCCTGGACAGTTTCGGCTTCGACTACGAATTCGCCTCCAGCACCGAATATTACGCCCAGGGTCGCTTCGACTCCGCGCTGCTGCGGATGTGCGAGATTCATGACGAGATCCGCGCCATCATCCTGCCCACCCTGGGGCCGGACCGGCGCGCCACCTATTCGCCCTTCCTGCCCATCCACCCCGTCACCGGAATCGTCATGCAGGTGCCGATGGAGGAGGTGCGCGCCGACGGCACCCTGGTCTGGCGCGACGAGGCGGGCACGCGCTTTGAAACCCCTGTCATCGCCGGGCATTGCAAGGCGCAGTGGAAGGCCGATTGGGCGATGCGCTGGTACGCGCTGGGTGTGGATTACGAGATGTCCGGCAAGGACCTGATCGACAGCGTGCGGCTTTCCTCGCAGATCTGCCGCGCCCTGGGCGCCGAGCCGCCGGTCAACCTGACCTATGAGCTGTTCCTGGACGATGGCGGGCAGAAGATCAGCAAGTCGAAGGGCAATGGCCTGACCATCAACGAATGGCTGCGCTACGCCCCGCCCGAGAGCCTCAGCCAGTTCATGTACAACCAGCCGACCCGGGCCAAGCGACTGTATTTCGACGTCATCCCCCGCGCGGTGGATGAATACCTGCAGAACGCCGAGCGCGCGCGGGCCACCTCCCTGCCCGAGGCTGCTGCCAGCCCGGCATGGCACATACATGCCGGCCAGGTGCCGCAATCGGCGCACTCGCCGCTGACGTTCCAGACCCTGCTCAACCTGGCGGCCGTCAGCGCCGCGCAGACACCCGCCGACCTGTGGGCCTTCGTCCGCAATTACGCGCCCGACACCGCGCCCGAAAGCCACCCGTTTCTCGACCTGCTGGTCGGCCGTGCCGTCGCCTATTGCGAGGATTTCGTGCGTCCAGGACTGCGGCCGCGTGCGCCGTCGGCTGAGGAGCGCGAAGGGCTGGAAGACCTCGTCATGCGACTGGAAGCGGCCGAACCCGCGATCGACGCGATGCCAGCAGGTGGCGACCGCGCCCGCGCCATCCAGGACATCATCTACGATGCCGGCCGCCGCCCGCCCTTCACCACACCCAACAAGGACGGCTCAATGGGCGTGGGCCGCAGCTGGTTCAATGCACTCTACCAGGTGCTTCTGGGTGCAGATGAGGGCCCGCGCTTCGGCTCCGTCATTGCCGCCTACGGCATTCCCCGCAGCGTGGCGGTGATCCGCGCGGCGCTTGAGCGGTGATGCCGGACCAGGCGTATGGAGCGCAGTGCCCTGTCCGGACAGCACCCACCAAAGGTCGGAAAGCCGCCGTAACCCGATCGGCCGGGCCTGGTCCAAGCGTGCTGTCCCAGGGCGGGCGAGCGAATCACGCTGCGTTCCGGCCTGTAACCCACCAGGGGCGGGCCGTCCCTGGAGTGGGGCTCCGGGATGCCAAAGCACCCCCGGGGACCGCCGGGTGATCACCTTCCTCAAGCGCTACGGCGCCCCGATCTTCGGCGTGCTGCTGCTTGCCGGCGCCATCTATATCGTGCAGCGCGAGTTCCGGGACCTGTCGGTGGCCCAGGTACAGACGGCGATGGCGTCGATTTCCTGGCATGCACTGCTGCTGGCGGCCGGGTTCACCGTCGTCGCTTATGCCGTGCTGGCGATCTACGACAAGCTCGGTTCGAGCTATTCCGGCAAGCCGGCGAGCTGGGGGCGCAGCCTGATCGCCAGCTTCTGCGGCTATTCGCTGGCGCATAATCTGGGGTTCGCCGCGGTATCGGGCGCCGCGGTGCGGTTCCGCTTCTATTCCGCCTGGGGCTACACGCCGGCCGAGATCGCCAAGGTCATCGGCTTCACTTCGCTCACCTTCGGCCTGGGCGGGATGGCGCTGGGCGGGCTGGTGCTGCTGATGGAGCCGGAGGTGCTGCCCTGGTTCGGCGCCAACACGCCGCGCTGGATATTGCAGGCGCTGGCGATCCCCTTGTGGGGCCTCGTCGCGGCCTATGTGCTGCTCAGCCGCTTCTTCCGCACCGTGAAGATCTTCGGCTACGAGCTCGACCTGCCCGGGCTGAAGATGGCGCTGGCACAGACCAGCCTGGCCACCGTCGACGTCGCCGTCACCGCCGCCATCTTCTACATCCTGCTGCCGCCGGCTGAGGGGCTGACCTTCGTGCGCTTCGTCGGCATCTACCTGGCGGCCTATTCGCTGGGCATCTTCGCCAGCGTACCGGGCGGCCTGGGGGTCTTCGACAGCGCCATCCTCATCGGCCTGGCGCCCTATATGAGCGCGGCCGAGGTGATCGGCGCGCTGTTGGTCTTCCGCCTGTACTACTACATCGTGCCGCTGTTCATCGCCGGCGCGATCTTTGCCGGCTTCGAACTCAGCCAGCGCCGGGCCATCCTGGCGCGCTTCACCGCGGTGTCCATCGGGGGGCAGGCGTTGGAGGCGCCGGCGATGGCGGGGCTGGTCGCGCTGTCCGGCGCGCTGTTGATCTTCATCGGCGCACTGCCGCAATCAGGTTCCCTGATGACGATCGGGGGCAGCTATTCACTCGCCGCCGCCTCCCAATTCGCCGCCTCGGTGGCGGGCTCGCTGCTGCTGGTACTGGCCTACGGGCTGGCACGACGGCTGGCGATCGGTTGGGGGCTGGCCATCACCTTCCTGCTGCTGGGCGGGTTGACCGTCTGGTTGCGCGGGGAGTCCTGGTACGCCTGGGCGCCTTTCCCCGCCGTGGCGGCGCTGCTGGCGACGATGCGCGGCTCCTTCTACCGCCGTTCACGCCTATCGGCCGAGCCGCTCAGCGTGGAGGCCCTGGTGCCCCTGGCCGCCGTTGCCTTTTGCGGCCTGACCCTGGCCCTGGTGGGCCACAGGACGGAGGTGCAGGACAGCAGCTGGTGGGAAGTCGTGTTCGCCGCTGGCGGGCCGCACGCGCTGCGCTTCACCGTGGCGCTAACCTCAGTACTGGGGCTGATCGGCCTGTTCCGCCTGCTGCGCCCGGCGCGCATTCGGCCGCTCGATTTCGACGCTTTCGGCCGGACTCTGCTCGCGGGCTGGCACGCCGCGGTGCCGCCCGAGGCCGATGGCATCGTGATGGGCGAGGCGGGGCGTGCCGGCATGGCTTTCTCGCGCCACAATCCCATCTGGCTGGCGTATGGCGACCCTGGTGGCGACATGCTGGACCGGGTGAGCGCTATCTGGCGCTTCCGCGACGCCTGCGAGCGGGCCGGTGTCCGCCCGGCCTTTTGGGATGTGGGGCCGGAATGGCTGCGCATCTACGCCGATATCGGGCTCACCGCGGTGCCAATGCCCGACCGGCCCGGCCGGTTCATCGCCTGCCGCGCAGAGCAGGATTTGGACCGGCTGCTCGCCTTGGCGTAGAAGGGGGTATGCAACGACGCACGCTCATGGCCAGCCTGCTGGCCGCCCCCGCTCTGGCGCAGACCTTTCCCGCGCGTGCCATTCGCGTGTTGGTGCCCTTCGCCGCCGGTGGCGCGGCTGACAGCGCCGCGCGCACCATCTTCCCCCGCATGGGCGAGCGGTTGGGGCAGCCCGTGGTGGTGGAAAACCGCACCGGCGCCGGCGGTTCGCTGGGCGGCGGCGAGGTGGCCCGCGCGGCACCCGACGGCCACACCTTGCTGCTGGACGCCGGCTCCCACTTGGTCAATCCGCTGCTCATGCGCGGGCTGCCCTTCGACTATCTGACCGCCTTCGCGCCGATCAGCCAGGTCGTGGTCTTCCCGCAGGTGCTGGCGGTGAAAGCTGACCTGCCGGTGACAACCCTGGCGGAGTTCGTCACGCTGGCCCGTTCCCGGCCGGGCGGGCTCAGCATCGGCACCCAAGGCAATGCCTCGCCCGGGCATCTGGGCCTGGCACAGCTCGGGCTGCGGGCCGGCATTCAACTCACGCATGTCCCCTATCGCGGCGGCGCAGATGCGGCGCGCGACCTGGCGGCTGGCGTTCTGGACGGGGTGTTCATCACCATGCTGTCGGCTGGGCCGATCGTGGATAGTGGTCGCGCCCGCTTCCTGGCCGTGGCCAATGCCTACCGCGCCGTGCTGCGCCCGCATGTGCCGACCATGGCCGAAGCGGGCGTCGCGGGCGTGGTGATCGCTGAATGGGCAGGGCTGTTCGCGCCCGCCGCCACCCCGCCCGCCGCACAGCTCGCCGTGTTCGGCGCGCTGCGCGAGGCGTTGGCGATGACCGAAGTGCGGGAGCGACTGGCGGCGCTGGCGGCGGAACCCGTTGGCAGCACTCCAGAGGCCTTCGGCCGCTTCATCCGCCAGGGGCGCGACGACGCCGCTGTCCTGGTGCGGGAAGCGAATATCCGCATTGAATAGGCGCGACTTCCTGCTGGCCGCCATTGCGTTGCCGCCAGAGTTCGACGACCTGCCGGGCCAGCCGGTGCTTGCACTGGCCGTTCACCCTGCGGTCTTCCCGCGGCTGCGGGTGATGTCTGCGGGCAGGCAGCGGGTGGTGAGCGATACCTTGCGCGGCCGTGGGCCTACCCTCGCATGGCAACAGGCCTGGCTGCACGGCTGGGCGGGGACCGTCACGGCACGCGTCTTCCTGGCCTACCAGCCGGCCGCAGAGCAAGTTGCCTTGATGCTGTGGGAGGAAGGCCGGCCCAGCCTTTTCATCCCCCCGCGCTGGGCGCCATGGCCAGAAGCACTTCGGGAGCCATTGCGCGGCTTCAACCCGGAGCTGGAAGCGCAACTGCGCTGGGCATGAGCAAGGAGAAGCTGAACCTGCATCCAAGCCCGGCGCGCCCCCGGCATGAAGGGGCCGAAACCTGCGTTCCGGCCCGGGGCCGCTAACCTCAAGGGGCCGGAACCTGCGTTCCAGCCCGGGGCATCAGCCCTCCTCGTCGCTTACTATTTCCATTTTTGGCCCGCTATCCAGGCCCTTGGCCGCCACATCCCGCTCGACAAGTTCGATCACCGCCATGTCGGCCGCGTCACCATAGCGAATGCCCGCCTTCAGCACCCGGCAATAACCACCAGTCCGACCCTTGTAGCGCTCAGCAATGGTGGTGAAGAGCTTCTCGACGATTTTCTCGTCCATGATCTGCGCATAAGCCTGACGCCGGGCATGCAGCCCGCCGCGCTTGCCCAACGAGATGATGCGCTCGACATAAGGTCGCAGCGCCTTCGCCTTTGGCAGTGTTGTGGTGATCTGCTCATGCTTCAACAGCGAGGTCGCCATATTGCGAAACATCGCGAGGCGGTGCGTCGAGGTGACGCCCAGCTTCCGATTGGCCATACCGTGACGCATTAGAAAGGTTCCTCGATCTTCTTGGCCAGGTCTTCAATATTCTCGGGAGGCCAGCCTGTAACGGCCATGCCCAGGCCAAGCCCCATCGAGGCCAGCACTTCCTTGATCTCGTTCAGCGACTTCCGGCCAAAATTCGGAGTACGCAGCATTTCCTGCTCGGACTTCTGCACAAGGTCGCCAATGTAGACGATGTTATCATTCTTCAGGCAGTTCGCCGACCGTACGGACAACTCCAATTCGTCAACCTTGCGCAGCAGATTACGGTTGAACGGTAGGTCGTCCTGCACGTCTTCAACCACGCGCTGACGCGGCTCATCGAAGTTGATGAACAACTGCAGCTGATCCTGAAGAATGCGCGACGCCACAGCCACCGCATCATCGGGCGTCACCGTGCCATCGGTTTCGATGTCCATCACGAGACGGTCGTAATCGGTAACTTGCCCGACCCGGGTCGGCTCGACACGATACGCCACCCGACGCACAGGGGAGTAGATCGCATCGATAGGAATGAAGCCGATGGGCGCATCTTCCGGCCGGTTCATCGCCGCCGGCACGTAACCGCGGCCGAGCTGAACCGTAAACTCCATGTTCAGCGTGGCGCCGTCGTCCAGCGTACACAAAACGAGGTCGGGGTTAGCAATCTCGATGTCGCCCGATGTCTGGATCTGGCCAGCGGTGACTTCGCCGGGGCCCTTGGCAGTCAGGTTGAGGCGTTTGGTGCCCTCACCCGGCATGCGAATAGCCAGCTGCTTTACGTTCAGCACGATATCGGTGACGTCTTCGCGCACGCCATTGATGCTGCTGAATTCGTGCAGCACGCCATCAATGCGGATCCCCGTCACCGCCGCACCTTGGAGCGACGACAGCAGGATGCGCCGGATGGCATTGCCCAAAGTCATGCCGAAGCCGCGCTCCAGCGGTTCGGCCACGATGGTGGCGGTGCGGTTGGGGTCAGCCCCCGGCTCCACGTCAAGCCGCTCGGGCCTGATCAGGGAGCGCCAGTTGCGTTCGAGCAAGGCGTTGTACTCCGAAAGATTGTCCCCGGGCGGAGCCAGGGCCTCATCAACTGAAAGCGACCGGGATCAGACCCGGCGCCGCTTGCGCGGGCGGCAGCCATTATGTGGGATCGGCGTCACATCCTTAATGGTCGTGACGTAGAAGCCCACTGACTGAAGGGCGCGCAGCGCGCTTTCGCGACCCGAGCCGGGGCCGCTGACTAAAATCTCAAGCGTCTCCATGCCGTGCTCGCGGGCCTTCTTGCCGGCGTCCTCGGCAGCCATCTGGGCAGCATAAGGAGTGCTCTTACGGCTGCCCTTGAAACCCTGGGTACCCGAGGACGACCATGAGATCGCGTTGCCCTGAGCGTCCGTAATGGTCACGATCGTGTTGTTGAAGGTAGCGAGCACATGAGCCACGCCGGAAGAGATGTTCTTCCGCTCCTTCTTGCGGGGGCGGGAGCCACCGGGGGTCGCTGCGCGCGCCATCTACTTCGTCACCTTCTTCTTGCCGGCAATCGCCACGGCCTTGCCTTTGCGGGTACGGGCATTGGTGTGCGTGCGCTGACCGCGGACAGGAAGTCCGCGACGATGGCGCAGGCCACGATATGCCGCCATATCCATCAGCCGCTTAATGTTCATCGCAACTTCGCGGCGCAGATCACCTTCAACGCGGTAGTCACGGTCGATAGTCTCCCGCAGCTTACCAATTTCCTCGTCGGTCAACTGGTTCACTCGACGCTCGGCCGGAATGCCAAGCTTTTCACAGATAACCTTGGCATTGGCTGGGCCGATACCAAAGATGTAGCGCAGCGAGACTAGCACGCGCTTGTTAGTGGGAATGTTCACGCCGGCGATACGCGCCACTATGCTGCTCCTGTCGTCGTCAGTCGGACGGACGGCGCCACCTGGTGCACGCCCGCTTGGAAATGGGTCATCAAGGCAGGCTGGCGCGGTTGCACCATTGCCGAAAGAAGCGGGGCACTACACCCCGCGCGGCGGCGAGTCAACGGCACCATCAAGGCTTGATCACCTTGGACAGCGCCGCGAACACAACATCCATATCGGCCATCCCGTCGACGGCCGAAAGCTTGCCTTGCGCACCGTAGAAGGGCAGCAGCGGCGACGTCTGGCGGTGATAGGCAGCCAGCCGTGCGGCCACGGTCTCGGCCTTGTCGTCGGCCCGGCGGGTTAACTCAGTCCCACCGCAGCTGTCGCAGACGCCGGCCACGCGGGGCTGCTTGAAACTGTCGTGGTAGCCGGCGCCGCAGCTGGCGCAGGTGAAGCGACCGGCAATGCGGTCGACCAGCGCTGCGTCGTCCACGTTCAACTCGATGACGTGGTCGAGCGGAATACCTTTCTCGGCCAGCATAGCGTCCAGTGCTTCGGCCTGCGGCACGGTGCGCGGGAAGCCGTCGAGAATGAAGCCTTTGGCCGCATCGGGTTGCGACACACGGCTGGCCAGCATGGCTGTGATCATCCCGTCCGGCACCAGGTCGCCCCGTTCCATAATGGCTCGGGCCTCAAGGCCCACAGGCGTCGCGGCCTTCACCTCAGCCCGCAGCATGTCTCCGGTCGAGATCTGCAACAGGCCAAGGGCCTCCTCCAGCCGCTTGGCCTGGGTGCCTTTACCCGCACCCGGCGGGCCCAGCAAAATCAGGTTCATCAACGCATCCTTGCCCCTTTGCCACCCAGCCGGGCCTTCTTAATGAGACCCTCATACTGGTGTTGGAACAGATGCGACTGCACCTGCGCCACCGTGTCCATGGTGACCGTCACGATGATCAGCAGCGAAGTACCACCGAAATAGAACGGCACGCCGTAATTCGAAATTAGCAGCTCAGGGATCAGGCAGACAACGCAGAGGTAGAGCGCGCCCACCGCCGTCAGCCTGGTCAGCACACGATCAAAATACTCTGCCGTGTTGGCTCCGGGCCGGATGCCGGCAACAAAGCCACCATATTTTTTTAGGTTATCCGCCGTCTCTACCGGGTTGAAGACCACCGCCGTGTAGAAAAAGGCGAAGAAAATAATGAGCGCCATGTAGAGGAGCATGTAGGCTGGCCGGCCATGCGCCAGTTGGTTCGCGATCCATTGCAGCCAGGTATCCGCCGTGCCGTCAGTAGCAAATCCAGCCACCGTTGCTGGTAACAACAGCAATGAGCTTGCGAAGATCGGGGGGATAACACCCGAAGTGTTAAGCTTCAGCGGCAGGTGGGTATTCTCGCCCCCCATCATCCGGTTGCCGACCTGGCGCTTGGGATACTGCACCGGAATGCGGCGCTGCGCCCGCTCCACGAAGACCACCAGCATGATCACAGCCAGTGCCGCTGCGAGAAAGAAGATGATGAAGAACGTCGAAAGCGCGCCAGTGCGGCCCAACTCCAGCGTGGCTATGAAGGCCGAGGGAAGGTTGGCAACAATGCCCGCGAAGATGATCAGCGAAATGCCGTTGCCAACGCCCCGTGCCGTCACCTGCTCACCCAGCCACATCAGGAACATGGTGCCCCCAACCAAGGTGATTACGCAGGAGAGCCGGAACATCACGCCCGGATCCACGACTGCTGCCCCCGAGCTGCCGCGTATGCCTTCTAGCCCTACGGCGATGCCATAAGCCTGCACAATAGCGATGCCCAGGGTTAGGTACCGCGTATACTGATTGAGCTTCTTGCGGCCACTCTCGCCCTCCTTCTTAAGGGTTTCCCATGCCGGAATCGCCGCCGTCATCAACTGCACGATGATGCTGGCGGAAATATAGGGCATAATATTCAACGCGAAGACCGTCATCCGCCCTAGCGCGCCGCCGGTGAACATGTCGAACATGCCCAGAATGCCGCCGCCGTGCTGGCGCAGCATCTCGCCCATTACGGCTGCATCGACCCCGGGCACCGGCACATAGCTGCCGATGCGATAGACGATGAGCGCGCCCAGCGTGAACCACAGCCGCTTCTTCAGCTCCGTCGCCTTGGACAGAACACCGAGATTCAGACTGGATGCGAGTTGCTCAGCCGCCGAGGCCATGCCGTAATCCCCATAAAAACGGCGCCCGGACCCGAGCCCCGGCGCCGTCCCTTATATCGTATTCCCCGCGCGACGGCGCGGGGGTTTGTTCAAGCTTCCGGCGCGGCTTCCGCCGGCGCGTTCAACAAGACGATGGTGCCGCCGGCCGCCTGGATCGCCGCCACGGCTGTCGCTGAGGCCCCCGATACAGTGATATTGACCGCACGGGTAATGGCGCCGTTCCCCAGTAGCCGCACGCCAGCCAGCTTCGACTGCGAGCGAACCACGCCCGCCGCCCGCAGCATGGTCTCGTCCAGCGGCTGGTCACCAGGCAGTCGACCCTCGGCAATCGCCTTGTCCAACGCACCCAGATTCAACGGTGCATATTCCTTACGGAAGATGTTGACGAAGCCACGCTTGGGCAAACGCCGGTAGATTGGGAGCTGACCGCCCTCGAACCCATTCAACGACACGCCGGAGCGCGCCTTCTGGCCCTTAACGCCACGGCCCGAAGTCTTGCCCTTGCCCGACCCAATACCGCGACCGACCCGCTTGAACTTAGGCCGGGCGCCGTCATTATCCCTGATCTCGTTGAGCTTCATATCAGCTCTCCACCTTGATCAGATGCGCAACTTTCTTGATCATCCCCCGCACAGAGGGGGTGTCCTCCAGAGTGCGCACCCGATTCATCTTGTTGAGGCCAAGCCCAATAAGCGTCTCGCGCTGGCCAGGCTTACGGCCGATAGGCGAACCCGTCTGCTTGACCGTGACGGTCGGCTTTACGGTCTCAGACATTTGCTGCCTCCGCGGTGGGCTCATCGCCCTTCTTGGTGCCAAGCAGATCGCCAACCTTCTTGCCACGGCGGCTTGCCACGCTGCGTGGGCTCGCGGCCCGCTGCAAACCTGCGAAGGTGGCCTTAATCATGTTGTGTGGGTTGGTGGTGCCGGTGCACTTGGCCACGACATCGCCCATCCCAAGCGTCTCGAACACGGCGCGCATCGGGCCACCTGCGATGATGCCGGTACCGGCGGGCGCCGAACGAAGATAGACGCGGCCGGCGCCAAACTCACCCACCACATCGTGGTGCAAGGTCCGGCCCTCGCGCATCGCCACGCGGATCATAGTGCGCTTCGCCCGCTCGGTCGCCTTGCGAATCGCCTCCGGCACCTCGCGCGCCTTGCCCGCACCCCAACCGACGCGACCCTTCTGGTCGCCGACCACAACGAGTGCGGCGAATGAGAAACGACGCCCGCCCTTCACCACCTTGGCGACGCGATTGATGGTGACCAGCTTGTCCTTCAGGTCATCGCCGTCGGCGCTCTGCTGCTGGCGGTTGTCATCGCGACGGCCGCGGCCGCGGCCACGATCGCCACCACCACCACCCTCACCACCGCTGCGCGGTTCACGTGCCATATTATGCGTTCCTCAAAACGACAGCCCGCCCTCGCGGGCGGCATCGGCCAGCGCTTTCACGCGGCCATGGTATAGATAGGGACCACGGTCGAAGACCACGGCCGAGACACCGGCTGCCAAAGCGCGTTCCGCCACCAGCTTGCCCACGGCCGCCGCCGCGTCCTTGTCGGCGCCCGTCTTCAATGATCCACGCAAATCCTTCTCAAGTGACGAGGCTGCGGCCAAGGTGCGGCCGGCCTTATCGTCAATGATCTGCGCGTAAATATGCTGGCTGGAGCGGAAGACGGAAAGGCGCGCGCGCCCACCGGACTTCTGCCGGAGCTGGTAGCGAAGGCGGGCCCGGCGGCGCGCCTCAAGGTCGAGTTTGTGCTGGGCCATTACTTCTTCTTGCCCTCCTTGCGGAGGATCTGTTCGCCTTCATATCTCACGCCCTTGCCCTTATAGGGTTCAGGACCGCGGAAGCCGCGAATCTCAGCCGACACCTGACCGACCTGCCGCTTGTCCATCCCCTCCACCTTGATGGCGGTGGGCTTCTCGCAAGTGATCTTGATGCCTGCAGGTACGGGGTAGCGGATTTCGTGACTGTAGCCAAGGTTCATCACCAGGTCTGGGCCCTGAACTGCCGCCCGGTAACCGGTACCAATGATTTCCATGGACTTGGTAAAGCCGACCGAAACGCCCTGTACCATACTGTTGATCAGGCTACGGGTAGTTCCCCACATTGTGCGACTACGTCGATCCTTTCCAAGCGGCTTCACCGCAACCAACCCCGGTGCGATCTCCAACTCGATACTTTCGCTTACCGGCATAGACAGCTCGCCGAGCTTGCCCTTTGCCACCAGCCTACTGCCCTGCAAAGCTAGCGTAACGCCAGCGGGCACAGTTACAGGATATTTGCCAACGCGTGACATGTCGGCCCCCTTAGAACACGCGCGCCAGCACTTCGCCGCCAACATTGGCGGCCCGTGCTTCAGCGTCGCTCATCACGCCCTTCGGCGTCGACAAAATAGAAATACCAAGACCCGCATAGATCTTCGGTAGCTCCTTGATCTTGGAATAAACTCGGCGTCCTGGCTTGGACACGCGGCCGATTTCCTTAATCGCCGGCTCGCCCTCGGAATACTTCAGCTCGACCTCAAGCTGCGAAATACCGGTACGGACCTCGGCGACTTTCCAGGCACGAATGTAGCCCTCGCGCCTTAAGACATCTAGCACATCCGCCTTAAGGCGGCTGGCCGGTGCCACGCAGCGGGACTGCCGGGCGTGCTGAGCATTGCGGATGCGAGTGAGCAGGTCACCCACGGGATCAGACATCGACATGTGCGGGGCCCCTTACCAGCTGGCCTTGACCACACCGGGCAGCTGCCCGCTGTTAGCCATGGACCGCAGCATGTTGCGGCTCAGCTTGAACTTTCGATAGTTTCCGCGCGATCGGCCGGTGATCTCGCACCGGAGCCGCACCCGCACCTTCGCGCCATTGCGCGGGAGCTGTGCAAGCTTGATGGTCGCCTCGAACCGCTCCTCGATGGGAGCATCACGGTCCATCACCACCTTCTTCAACACCGCACGCTTCTTCGCGTGGGTGGCAGAAAGTAGCTCGCGGCGCTTATTTTTCTCGATAGACGAAGTCTTCGCCATGTCGTGTCTGTCCTCCGGAACCTATCAGGCATTGCCTGTGGTTTTCCAATTGCCTCAGTTCTGAAACGGAAGTTCGAAAGCCTTTAGCAGAGCCCTGGCTTCCTTATCTGTCTTCGCTGTCGTCACGAACACGATGTCCATGCCGCGCACGGTGTCCACCTTGTCGTACACGATCTCCGGAAACACGATTTGCTCCTTCAAGCCCATCGCGTAGTTCCCACGGCCGTCGAAACCTTTGGTTCCAACTAGGCCACGGAAGTCCCGCACCCGCGGTAACGCAATGGTCACCAGACGATCGAGAAACTCGAACATCCGCGCCTTTCGCAACGTGACCTTGGTGCCGATCGCCTGGCCCTCACGGATCTTGAAGCCCGCGATTGCCTTCTTGGCAATTGTCCGCACCGGCTTCTGACCCGAAATCAGCATGAGGTCGCCCACCGCCGCGTCTAGCTTCTTCTGGTCACCCGCAGCCTCACCGACACCCATATTGATGACGATCTTCGTCAGCTTGGGCACTTCCATCGGGTTGGTGTACCCAAACTCCTCGATCAACTTAGGCCGGACAACGTCCGCGTAAGCCTTGGCCAGCCGCGCCTCACCGGCGCGCGCCGTCGCGACACCACTAGCCGCCGGGACAGTCGACTGCCCGCGTGCCGTGCCGCTATCGCCTTTGGAAGGTGCCGCGCCGGCCCCACCGCTCTTGGCGGCCGACTTACCGCCCGTCTTCTTATTACCAGGCTTGCCCTTTGCAGGTGCGCCTTTACCCTTTGTCCCGCTCATGCGTCGAGCACCTCACCACTCTGCCGGGAAACCCGCACCAAGCGGCCATCCTCCAGCGTCTTAAAACCGACCCGCGCAGGCTTGTCGCCTTTCGGATCAATCAACGAAATGTTGCTCAGATGAATCGGAGCTTCCTTGGTGATAATGCCACCCGGCTTACCCATCCCCTGCGGCTTTTCGTGCTTCTTCACCAAATGCACACCTTGAACTAGCGCGCGAGTTTCAGTCGGGAAAACACGCAGCACCTCACCGCGCTTCCCCTTATCACGCCCTGTCAGGACAACAACCTTATCGCCCTTCTTGATCTTCGCAGGCATAATTACAGCACCTCCGGCGCCAGCGAGATAATCTTCATGAACTTCTTTGCACGAAGCTCGCGCACGACTGGCCCGAAGATGCGTGTACCGATTGGCTCATTCGCCTTGTTGATCAGCACCGCCGCGTTCTTATCGAAACGAATGGCCGTACCGTCCGCGCGACGCACGGGGTAAGATGTGCGCACTATGACCGCGCGCTCAACCGACCCCTTTTTCACCTTACCGCGGGGAATCGCTTCCTGCACAGCAACCACAATAATGTCGCCCACGGACGCGAAGCGCCGCTTGGAACCGCCCAGCACCTTGATGCACTGCACCCGACGCGCGCCGCTGTTATCTGCGACCTCGAGGTTAGCCTCTACGCCGATCATGCCGGAACTCCTTCTACCGGCACTTCAATCGCCACAAAACCTACCGGCCGAGCAACCGCTTCGCCCTTGATCGCAACCAACAGCCACGACTTGCGCTTTGAAATCGGCCGGCATTCCTCAATGCTGACCAGGTCGCCTTCCTTCGCCAGATTGGTCTCATCATGCGCAGCGTACTTTTTCGAACGCCGGATGAACTTCTTGTAGAGCGGATGCATCACCCGACGCTCGACCAAGACGGTACACGTCTTGTCCTGCTTGTCGCTGGTGACCCGCCCGGTGAGGACGCGCTTCGGCATGGCCGGGGTCTCCTCTCAGGTCTTAGGTTGCGCCGAGCGGGCTTGCTCGGACTGGATGGTCTTAGCCCGCGCAATGTCGCGACGGACTGCTTTAATGCGGTTGGTGCTTTCTAGCTGGCCGGTAGCCCGCTGAAAACGCAGGTTGAACTGCTCCTTGCGCAGATCGAGGATCATCGCCTGGACTTCGTCGCCACTCTTCGCGCGCACGTCAGCTGGTTTAGTCATCACGCGTCTCCACCCAGGCGGGCGACCATCTTGGTCTTGATCGGCAATTTTGCAGCGCCCAACGCCAGGGCTTCCTTCGCCGTGTCCAAAGCTACGCCATCAATCTCAAACATAATGCGGCCGGGCTTCACCCGGCACACCCAGAATTCCGGCGCGCCCTTTCCAGAGCCCATTCGGACTTCGGCTGGCTTGGTGGAGACCGGCACGTCCGGGAAAATCCGGATCCAGACCCGGCCCTGACGCTTCATGGCGCGCGTGATCGCGCGGCGAGCCGCCTCAATCTGGCGCGCTGTCACGCGCTCAGGCTCCAGCGCCTTCAGGCCATATCCCCCGAAAGACAGCGTAAAGCCCGCCCGGGCGATACCCTTGATGCGGCCTTTATGCGCCTTGCGGAAAGTCGTGCGTTTGGGTTGCAGCATCTCACTTACCTCTGGGGCGCTTGTTCGGCGGCGCGTTTGTCCTGCGCTGACGGGTCATGAGCCATGATCTCGCCCTTGAAAATCCAGACCTTAACACCGCAAGTGCCATAGGTGGTCTTCGCCGTAGCGACGCCATAATCAATGTCGGCACGCAGGGTGTGCAACGGCACGCGGCCCTCACGATACCACTCCATGCGCGCAATTTCTGCCCCGCCTAGACGGCCGGAACAATTAATACGAATGCCGCCAGCGCCGAGACGCATGGCAGACTGCACGGCGCGTTTCATTGCACGCCGGAAGGCAACGCGGCGCTCGAGCTGCTGCGCGATGCTGTCGGCCACTAGGGTCGCATCCAACTCCGGCTTGCGGATCTCAAGAATATTCAGTGCAACCTCGGCTCCGGCGAGCTTCGCCATATCCTTGCGCAGCACCTCAATGTCGGCGCCCTTCTTGCCAATTACGACACCAGGGCGCGCCGCGTGAATAGTGACTCGCGGCTTCTTCGCCGGCCTTTCGATCACCACCTTCGCCACGCCTGCACCCTTTAGGCGCTCCTTCAGAGCTTCGCGCAGCTTCACATCGGAATGTAGCAACTTCGCATAGTCGCTACCCGCGAACCAACGGCTGTCCCAAGTACGATTGATGCCGAGCCGCAGCCCGATCGGATTAACTTTATGACCCATGTTACGCGGCTTCTTTCTGCGTTTCCTGGGTGATGACCTTTTCGGCCACCACAATCTTCAAATGGCTGAACCACTTCTCGACCTGTGCAGCCTTACCGCGACCACGAGCCATGAAGCGTTTCATAACCTGGGCGCGACCAACCTCAGCCCGGCTCACTACCAAACGATCAACGTCGAGCTGATGATTATTCTCAGCGTTTGCAATGGCGCTCTGTAGCGTCTTGCGAACCGTCACGGCGATGCGGCGCTTGCTGAAAGTCAACTGCGCGACAGCATCTTGCGCCTTGGCGCCACGAATCATCTGCGCAACCAAATTCAATTTTCGAGGGCTGACCCGAATGTTGTAGGTGATGGCCAGAGCCTCGGTCTCGGCGACCGTGCGGGGGTGCTTGGGTTTGCTCATGACTAGCCGCGCTTCGCCTTCTTGTCAGACGAGTGGCCGGTAAAAGTCCGCGTCGGTGAGAACTCACCAAACTTGTGACCAACCATGTTCTCGCTGACCTGCACAGGGAGGAACTTCCGCCCATTATAAACGCCAAACACCAGGCCCACAAACTGGGGCAGGATAGTGCTGCGGCGCGACCATATCTTGATGACTTCGTTGCGGGTGGATGCACGAGCAGCATCCGCCTTGGCGAGGAGGTAACCGTCCACAAACGGACCTTTCCATACGCTGCGCGGCATTGATTAGCCCTTCGTCGCGTTGCGGCGGCGCACAATAGCGCCATCGGTCCGCTTGTTGTTACGTGTCTTATAACCCTTGGTGGGCTTGCCCCACGGAGTCACGGGATGGCGGCCACCCGAGGTACGGCCCTCGCCGCCACCATGAGGGTGGTCCACCGGGTTCATCACGACGCCACGGTTGTGAGGCCTGAAGCCCATCCACCGCATGCGGCCGGCTTTGCCGATTTCCTGGTTGCTATTGTCCGGATTGGACACCGCACCAATCGTCGCCATGCATTCGGCGCGTACAACGCGCACTTCGCCAGACTGCAGTTTGACCTGCGCATAGCCGGTGTCTTTGCCGACCAGCTGACCAAAGGTGCCCGCCGAGCGCACCATCTTCGCACCAGCACCTGGCTTGAGCTCAATATTGTGGATGATCGTACCAACCGGGATATTTCCCAGCGGCATCGCATTACCAGGCTTGATGTCCGCCTTCTGCGACGCGATCACCGTATCGCCCACCTTGATCCGCGCCGGAGCAACAATGTAGGCAAGCTCACCATCGGAATACTTGATCAACGCTATGAAAGCAGTCCGGTTCGGATCGTATTCCAATCGCTCGACCGTACCCGGCACGTCAAACTTGCGGCGCTTGAAGTCGATGATCCGATACGATTGCTTGTGCCCACCCCCACGGAACCGCACCACGATCCGGCCGTGATTGTTACGGCCACCATGGCTATGCTGCCCCTCGGTCAAACCCTTTACGGGCTTGCCCTTCCAGAGTTCCGAGCGATCGATCAAAACCGTGCCGCGAAGGCTAGGCGTGACCGGATTGAAATTCTTCAATGCCATCGGATTACGAAAGTCCCGTCGTCAAATCAATGCTCTGACCATCAGCCAGAGTGACCATGGCCTTCTTCCAGTCCGAACGAATTCCAGGACGACCCTTGAACCGCTTCGTCTTACCCTTAACCACGATAGTGTTCACCGCGCGCACAGTAACACCAAACAAACCTTCAACAGCCTGCTTGATGTCCGGCTTGGTCGCCGTCAACGGGACCTTGAACACAACCTGACTTTTTTCAGAAAGCGCCGTCGCCTTCTCAGTCACAAGCGGCGACAGAATAGTCTGGTACATTTTTTCCTTCGAAATCCGAGGCGCGGCTTTCGGCTTGGAAATAGAAGCGCTCATGCCAGACGCTCCTTCAAGGCCTCAACGCCGGCGCGAGTGACCGCGAGGACGTCGTGCTTCATGATGTCGTAGACATTTGCGCCTATCGTTGGCATCGCCTGCATGTAGGGGATATTACGAAAGGCGCGGTCGAAACCTGCATCCACTGTCACATCAACCACCAAAGCAGACTTCCAACCGAGCGCCTTCACCTTTTTCGCCATTATCGCTGTCTTGGCCTCGGCAGGTGCCGCATCCAAAATCACCAGCTTACCCTCGGCAGCCTTCTGGCTCAGTGCCGAAATTAGACCAAGGCGCCGTACCTTCTTGTTCAGCGAATAGCCGTGGTCGCGTACCACCGGCCCATGCACGATACCACCCTTGCGAAACTGCGGCGCTCGCAGCGAGCCTTGACGCGCATTGCCCGTACCCTTCTGCCGATAAGGCTTGCGGGTAGTGCCGGACACCTCCCCCATGCCTTTCACCTTATGCGTACCCGCACGCCGCTTGGCGAGCTGCCAATGGACTACGCGCGCCATGATGTCAGGCCGCGGTGCGGCGCCGAAGAACTCATCCGGCAGCTCGAGCTCGCCGACCTCGGCATTGTCCAGAGAAATGACTTTAACTTGCATAGATCAATCCTCAGCCCGCGGCCGCGACGGTGGGTGAAACACCGGCCGGGAAAGGCGCATCGGCGTGTCGCGCCCGCTTTACAGCATCGCGAACCATCACGTAACCATTCTTCCCTCCGGGAATGCAGCCCTTAATCAACAACAGGCCGCGCTCCACATCCACACCCGCGACAGTCAGATTCTGCGTCGTGATCCGCTCATAACCCAGATTACCGGCCATCTTCTTATTTTTAAATGTCTTGCCAGGGTCTTGCCGGTTACCGGTCGAACCATGCGACCGATGCGAAACGGACACACCATGCGAGGCCTCAAGCCCCGCAAAATTCCAGCGCTTCATAACGCCAGCGAAGCCCTTGCCCCGACTCATGCCACTAACGTCCACTTTCTGCCCCGTCACAAAGTGGCTGACCTCAAGCCTGGTGCCTGGATCCAACGTAGCATCGGCGCCAACGCGAAATTCAACTACCTTTCGCGGCGCCTCAGTCCCCGCCTTGGCGAAGTGACCTTTGTTGGCGCGGGTCACGTTCTTCGCCTTGGCAGAACCAATCCCAAGCTGAACGGCCTCGTATCCATCCTTATCAGTTGTGCGCTGGGCGATTACCCGCACATCATCCAAATGCAAGACGGTGACGGGCACCGTGGTCCCATCGTCGTGAAACAAACGGGACATACCCAGCTTGCGGGCGACCAGCCCGGTGCGGCCAGTCTTGGCCATATTGATCGAAGCCATAGTGAAGACGCCCTCTAGATCTTGATCTCGACTTCCACGCCACTGGCCAGGTCGAGCTTCATCAGCGCGTCCACAGTCTGCGGGGTGGGGTCGACAATGTCGAGAAGCCGACGATGGGTTCGAATCTCGAACTGCTCACGACTTTTCTTATCCACATGCGGCGAACGGTTCACGGTGAAACGTTCAATCCGCGTCGGCAACGGGATTGGCCCGCGCACTTGAGCCCCGGTTCGCTTTGCGGTCTGCACGATTTCCTTTGTGCTGCCATCCAGCACACGATGGTCAAACGCCTTGAGGCGAATGCGAATATTCTGACTGTCCATAGGTCTGCTCAGGCCGAAATACTGGCGACGACGCCTGCACCCACCGTCCGGCCACCTTCGCGGATCGCGAACCGCAGCCCCTCATCCATCGCGATCGGCGCGATCAGCGTCACGTCCATGCTCACGTTGTCCCCAGGCATCACCATCTCAACACCCTCCGGCAGCGTGACCACGCCGGTCACATCCGTCGTGCGGAAGTAGAACTGGGGCCGGTAGTTGGTAAAGAACGGCGTATGGCGGCCACCCTCCTCCTTCGTAAGCACATAGGCTTCAGCTTTGAACTTGGCGTGCGGCTTGATCGAGTTCGGCGCTGCCAGAACCTGACCACGCTCGACATCCTCGCGCTTCGTACCGCGCAGGAGCGCACCAATGTTGTCGCCCGCCTGACCGCTATCCAACAGCTTGCGGAACATCTCTACTCCGGTGACCGTTGTCTTCACGGTATCCTTCAGGCCAACGATCTCGACCTCCTCGCCCACCTTCACGATCCCACGCTCGACCCGTCCCGTCACCACCGTTCCACGGCCGGAAATGCTGAACACATCCTCCACCGGCATCAGGAACGGACGATCCAACGCGCGAACCGGTTGCGGAATGAACTCGTCCACCGCCTTCATCAGCTCCAAGATCGCGTTCTCACCAATCTCAGGTGTCTTATCCTCGAGCGCAGCCACGGCCGAGCCCTTCACCACAGGAATGTCGTCGCCGGGATACTTGTAGGCGCTGAGCAGCTCACGCACCTCCATCTCCACCAGCTCCACCAGGTCAGGGTCGGCCAGGTCCATCTTGTTCAGAAACACGACCAGCGCCGGCACGCCGACCTGCCGAGCAAGCAGAATATGCTCACGGGTCTGCGGCATCGGGCCATCGGCGGCCGAGACCACCAAGATCGCGCCATCCATCTGCGCCGCGCCAGTGATCATGTTCTTCACGTAGTCGGCGTGGCCGGGGCAATCGACATGCGCGTAGTGACGGTTTGCGGTCTCGTATTCCACATGCGCGGTGGAGATTGTGATGCCGCGGGCGCGCTCCTCGGGAGCCTTGTCGATCTGGTCATACGCCGTAAACGTCGCACCGCCGGACTTGGCCAGGACCTTCGTGATCGCAGCCGTCAACGACGTCTTTCCATGGTCGACGTGACCGATGGTGCCGATGTTGCAGTGCGGCTTGTTCCGCTCGAATTTCGCCTTGGCCATCTTAGGATTCCGTCAGCTCTGAGTGGGGTTACCAGCGGTAATGGCTGAAGGCTTTATTCGCCTCCGCCATCCGGTGGGTGTCTTCGCGCTTCTTCACGGCAGTGCCGCGGTTGTTAGCAGCATCCATCAGCTCTGCGCTGAGGCGCTCCTCCATGGTGTTCTCGCCACGCTTGCGCGCGCTGTCGATAAGCCAGCGAATAGCCAACGCCTGGCGCCGCTCTGGCCTAACCTCGACGGGCACCTGATACGTAGCACCACCAACACGACGAGAGCGCACCTCAACTGCCGGCTTCACATTATCCATCGCCTCGTGGAAGACACGCAAAGGATCGCCGTTCTGACCCATCCGCTTCTTCAGCGTATCCATCGCAGCGTAGACAATTCCCTCGGCGGTGCTTTTCTTACCGTCATACATCAGCACGTTCATGAAACGGCTCAATACAATGTCGCCGAACTTTGGGTCAGGCAAAACTTCACGCTTCTCGGCACGGTGACGACGGGACATCTCTGCTTCTCCCTACTTCGGCCGCTTCGCGCCATAGAGCGACCTGCGCTTACGACGCTTCGGCAAACCCTGCGTGTCCAGCACGCCGCGCAAAATATGGTACCGCACGCCAGGCAGATCCTTCACGCGGCCGCCACGGATGAGCACCACCGAATGTTCCTGCAGATTGTGGCCCTCGCCAGGGATATAGCTCACCACCTCGAAGCCATTGGTCAGGCGCACCTTAGCCACCTTGCGAAGCGCCGAGTTCGGCTTCTTCGGGGTGGTCGTGTAGACGCGGGTGCAGACGCCGCGCTTCTGCGGGCAACCCTGAAGGGCCGGCACCGTGTTGCGGCTGCGCTGCGGCTCGCGCCCTTGCGCGATGAGCTGGTTGATCGTCGGCATGACGCCCCTTTGGTCTCCATAAAGCCGAAATCCCGCGAAGCATGCCTTGGCACGCCCTGCGGGGTGGTTCGACCCGTTCCCGGTCTAAGCCCCCGGAATGGAAGCGGCACCGAAAACGCAGCGATTGATACAAACCCCAGACCGGATGCCCTTCGGCAACGCCCTGGCCAGGACCCGGTCATTAGTCGGGGGGTGCCTGAGAGTCAAGCGAGGCACCCCCCGAATTTCGCAAAACTACTCCGCCGCCGCAGCCGGCGTGCTGGCATTCGCCAAGGCCGGCACCGCCGCTGGCAGCCTGCCCTTATCCCGCTGCGCCGCAATCGCCCGCAGCCGGTTCATCACCGCGCCCGTGCCCGCCGGGATCAGGCGGCCCACGATCACGTTTTCCTTAAGACCCATCAGGCTGTCCACCTTGCCGGCCGTGGCCGCCTCTGTGAGCACACGCGTCGTCTCCTGGAACGACGCCGCCGAGATGAAGCTGAGTGTCTGCAGCGAGGCCTTGGTGATGCCCTGCAGCACCGGCTCGGCCCGCGACGGCCGCTCCTTGGCGTTCACCCGCTTCTCATTCTCGATCTCCCACTCGATGCGGTCCACCGTCTCGCCCACCAGGTAGGTGGTGTCACCACCATCGAGGATCTCGACCTTCTGCAGCATCTGGCGAACGATCACCTCGATGTGCTTGTCGTTGATCTTCACGCCCTGCAGGCGATAGACCTCCTGGATTTCCTCGACCAGGTAGTTGGCCAACGCCTCCACACCCAGCACGCGCAGGATGTCGTGTGGCACGCGCGGGCCGTCCACCAGCGGGTCGCCGGCCTTCACGTAGTCACCCTCCTGAACGGACACGTGCTTGCCCTTCGGCACCAGGTATTCGCGCTCCACAGGCGGCTCCTCGCCCACCTGGTCGGCCTTCACCACCACGCGACGCTTGGCCTTGTAGTCCTTACCAAACTCCACCCGGCCGTCGATGTCGGAGATGATCGCGGCGTCCTTCGGGCGCCTCGCTTCGAACAGCTCGGCCACACGCGGCAAACCACCGGTGATGTCGCGCGTCTTCGAGCTTTCACGCGGCAGGCGCGCCATCACGTCGCCGGCGGCGACCTGCTGGCCGCTATCCACCGTCAGCACCGTGTCGGGCCCCAGCGCATACACCGCCTCACCGCCCGTCGGCCGCTTGAGCAGGTTGCCCTTGTCGTCCTTCAACAGCAGCCTCGGCCGCAGATCGGCGCCCTTGGCGGACTGCTTGTAGTCCACCACCACCTTGCTGGTCAGGCCAGTCACCTCGTCGGTCTTCTCGATGACGGTGGTGCCCTCCGTCAGATCGGCGT